>DAHVFL010000420.1 GCA_027316975.1 Chloroflexota bacterium
GCGTTGATATGCTTTTCTGCCAGTATACACGTGAGAAAAAATACAGGAAAGCATTTCGCTAATTCTATAACGTTGAGACTCAACATAATTAACAGATGATTATGTCTCTATCTGTATTGTCGATGATTGCGCCTGTGCTACCTGGCTGCCAGGCTACAGGCATATCTCGCTTTGTTCACATATGTTGGCGAGCGACCTCCTCAAGTTGCCCATCGATAACGCCAAGATAAGTTTGTTTGATGGAGTATCTTTCCTCTCCGGGGTTGCCAGGGTGAGGCTCGAAGGTGACGAGAGCTACTGTATTTTGTATGAGTATATCGTGGGCGACGCGCGCTTTTGCGCGTGCGCTGGTGAGGGTGCGCACGCGGGTTTGAAATCCGCCGTAGATGGCTCGTTTCAGGCGGGCCTGGGTGAGTATAAGACGCGCGTCCCGGCTTTCCAGTGTGTTAGAGAATGGGCTGGCTACAAGCTGGTAGAGTGTCGCGCGCTTCCGCGAGTGGAAAATACCGCGCTGCGCTGCTGCTGCATATGAAAAGTGAACATCGCCCGATAGAACGATGATATCGTGCTCGCGGTGGGAGAGAAGTTTCGCCAGTTCGCGCCAGGTGGCTGCGAAAACCGGCCAGTGATCGAAGCTCATGCGCCGCGTGACTCGCTGCTGGATGCGCGCCACCTGGTGTCCCAGCCATTGCAAGGGCGTGTTATGAAAAGGACGAACGCCCATTACATATTCCGCGAAGCCGATCAGCGGGGGAAGTAGCACAGGGACTGACGAAACGAGTAGCACGGTCGATGTGTCATGGCTCTTGATCCATGCCTGGAGTTCGCTCATTTGCTGGCGCGACATGATGCGAGCGGGAGCGCCGGTGTCATCTTTGTCATGCAGAATGGCGGGCCGGTCGGCGCGCACATCCATTACGAAGATTGGTGGCACGGTTGGGATGTCATACTGCCAGTGTGGAGCGATTTCTTCATACACCGCTTTGCGCATGTAGGCTCGCAAAAGTTCGAGTGCGTCTTCTCCGCTGAGTGCCGCCTCTTGCATCAATCGAGTTAAGGCGTCGCTGGCCTCGTTTTGCGAGGTGGGGTTGCCCCAACCCTGGTAGACCCAGTAGGCTGCCAGGCCATCGACGAGCATCTGTTCGAGTCCGTGCTTAAGCGCGCGCGCCCGCCAGTCCGGCGTTGTGTTCCAGCCGTTGGTGATCTCGTGGTCATCGAAGATCATGAAGGTTGGGATGACTGCCAGTACCTGGCGTATACCGTCATCGCTCGTCCAGGCTTGCTGGTAGAGCATGGCAAATTCGGCGAATGTTTGCGCGCCGCGTTGAGACGGTTCTAGTGGAGCATCTTGCATGAGCGAGGTTGTCCCTTTATGCCGGCCTCGCCTTCCTGTGAAATCGTCGGCGTAAATTTGATCTCCAATTAAAAGCAACAGGTGGGGCCAGACGGTTTCTCGCTCCTCAAAGTGTTGTATGAGCCACTCACCAAAGGCGTTCAGGGCATCTGGCTCAACGGAAGGTTTGCGACATGAGCCATAGGCGAGCCGCAGCATGTTGCCAGCTTCGGGAGGGTCCAGCGCGCGAAAACATTGTTTCATTGCGCTGGATACCGGGGCCGTTGTTGTCAGTTCTCCTCCATCTGTCTTGCAGGTGACGTGATAGTCGTACCAGGTCGATGGTTGCAGATTACCCAACCGCAAAAGGGCGTAGTGGTGATTGCCAATGTTCAGTGTGCGGGAGGTGACTGTATGTGGATTGGCGGTTTGCTCGCTAGATTGGCCGGCAGGAGTGAGGTGCAGTGTCGCTTCACAGGGATGCGTCCACTCCGTCCATATGGTGACGCTGTCGGGGGTAACTGTCCGTACAAGGGGGCCAACACTCAGTTGAGACATACACTCTCGTCCTTTCAGATGGTACTACGTGTATTGATTCATTTTGTGGGAGCTTTGTCAATGTGGGCGATGATGCAGGCGAGAACAGCAATGAAGGGGACGAGGACGCCTGCGAGTGGCCCCACCCCCGTCTTTACAATGACTACGAGGGTTGGTTGTGTCAGTTGTGTCAGTTGTTGCTGATGTAGCATGGATGTTGCGGGTAATTGTGTTGGTTGTGTCGGATGTTGCAGGCGTGTTGGACGTAACAGGGGGTGCGCGGTGATGGTTGACTCGATGGGCTGGTCATGTGTGGCGATGCCTTTCCGGGCTGGAGCGACGCTGCGGGAGGTGGATAGAGGAGACGATCAGGTGGCAGGCGATTGAGCAAGCAGGCTCTGTTTAGAGTATAGCTGATGATGGGGGAAAATGCAAGGGGTTTTATGAAGGTCAATTGCTTAGCGGCGCTCGCGTGCAGCCTCGCGAACTTCTTGCAGGGAGAGCAGTTCCGCGACTTCGTAGGTGGTCACGGGGCCGGATTTTGGACGCAGACGCACTAACGATGGGAAGTGGCCGGTGCGCCCGTGTAACTCGGCTAACAGGACAAATGCCGCGGGCGCGTAGCCGGGGGGATTTATCAAGAGCGGGCGCGTCTGCCATTCGAGGGATGATAAGCCTACACTTTCGACGATTGCAGTGATCTGGGGTTCAAGCGCCTCATCATGGCGAATCTGCACGCGAATAGTGCGTACTTCCTCGATAGGAGATCCGGCGAGCGCCTCGATTTGCGCGCACTGTGCATCGGTGAGCGGGTGGGTGAAGTTTAGTAGTAGCATAGCTTGCACCTCTTAGCAATTGAAATTGTCATTACAAATGTACCACGATCACTGGCAGAGCGCCTCAGAACTTCCTGTGAAAAATATCGGAACTCCCTCTGATGCATTTACCGGTCTATGGCAGTATACTTTACTCATTGTAACCGAAGTACATTCCAAAATGCTCGCGCAGGAAGTGGTAGGTGAGTGGGTGATTTTCCGGTAGATCCCAGGCATTGCGGCACTCGTTAAAGATTCTCGTGGTATGCGTACTGACTGTACTGAGGGCAATGTAAAGAGTACCGGCTACTTCCTGCGGACTCATGCCTTTCGCGTAGGCTTTCAGGATGTCAAGCGGGCGTTTGTGAGCCAGCGCTTGCTCGACTTGCTGACAACGCTTGCGTTCCTGAATGTCCATGTGATGCTGAACTGCTTGCGTGGAGTCGGCTATATGTTCGATACCGGCGAAATACGCTCCCAGAGGAATGAATGGCACCTCGATCAGCTTAACACGTGCGTCCGGCGGAACATGCATAAGTTTGCCCTCTCTGACCTGTTCTTTAACCGGATCGGGCGTATAAATATGCCAGATGTGATCGAACGGGTCGAATTTTAACTGAGCGGCGGAGATAGCCAGCAGCGACATCAGGCGGCGCCCTCCTGTTACAGAGAGGTGGATATGGCGCGACTGCTGCTTGAGTTCCTGAATGAAGTGGTAGATGGTCTCGCGCGCTCCTTTTGCGCTGGTGCTGTCGGCGATATCGTCGAGGGGCATCGCATCCAGTTCCAGCACCTTCGGGCGAAAATGGCAGGGAATGGGCTGGCCGTCAAACTTGTAATAATCGCTGATAAACTCGGCGTTGAGATGGGCCAGCGAATGTTGCAGGCGTGGCTGCGCGGCATGTGGATGAATAACAATCACTTCGCGGATGGGAAAGTCATGCCGCAGCAGCAGATCGAGGGTGAACGTTACCACCTGTGGTTGCCCGCCCAGCATGGCGAGCAGCGTGTGAGTATACTTTGGCTCTGGCACGAGTATCTCCTTAGCTTGCGTTCAATACACTGGTAGAAGTATATGAGAGCGACTGGCGCGTATGATAGCGATAGCGATTGGAGCAAACCGATGGTCAACCTGCTTCCCGCCATTCTCATTGGTGGGCCACCCAACGCCGGGAAGTCTGTCCTGTTCTATAGCCTGACGAAGACGCTGCATGAACGCGGCGTCCGGCATCATGCAATACGCGCCTGCCCCGATGGCGAGGGCAACTG
>DAHVFL010000421.1 GCA_027316975.1 Chloroflexota bacterium
CACCAGGTATCGCCACCAACCAGGTCATCGGGCGCAATCTCTACCGTTCAACAGTTGGCGGCTCGCCGCTCTACCTGCTGGCAACGCTACAGGATAACGTGACCACCAACTTTATCGATACAGCAGGAGACAATACCCTCTCCGGCAAACCAGCGCCGCCAACCGTGAATACCAGCGGGGTAATGCTCTGGCCGCCCTACGAACGCGAATTCGCGGAATACTCCAACATCTTCGATAGCTCAGCAGCCCTGGCCGCCGGAGGCAACATGGGAGCGCAGGGCAGTATCGGCAGTAATGCCAGCCCTACAGGTTCAGTCACACCGAGTTTCACACTCAAACTCTCCAGCGCCGAACTGCCGCAGGACGCCACACAGGTAATGCGCATTTTCTACGCCACCAAACACCAGCTCGATACCAACGGCTCAACTATTCCCGAAGTGCATCGCGACATCATCATCCTGGGTGCGACAGCATACGCCCTGGAAGCATACCAGGTACCGACCAACGACAATTTTGATTTTCAAGACGGCGCGTTACGCGATCGCATCGACGACACCAAAATTCCGCAGGCATGGCTGGCAGCAGCGCGTTCAAAAATGACACAGTTCGAAACCCGTCTGCTAGAAATCAAGCAGCAGCGCGATTTCGCTTCGTCAGCGCGAGTGCATTGGGGGGATATTGCAGCCAGATACGCAAGACTCTAGGCAGAAAGGCTGCTGAGCCTATTGATATGTGCATACATGTGATATACAATGTGTATACAAGGAGGCTCAACATGCCAAAAAAGCCAACCAACATACGTCTGAGTGAGGATGCAAAGAAACTCCTCACTCTCCTGTCTCAGAAGCTAGGCCTGAGCCAGACCGGAGTGATTGAGCTAGCCATCAGAGAGTTCGCCAAGAAAGAAAAAATTCCCCTCTAACAAGAACAGTGACCGAGCGACGCGGGAACATCCTTGACCATGATGAAAGGGTTAAGCTTTCATGAACAACAGCTTGCTACCAACTGAGAAGACATGCAAGCAATGTCATCAGACAAAAGAGATCACTCAATTCAACAGAGATAGGAGGAGATCAGGCGGCTATCGAGACTATTGCAAGCAATGCACTAAAAAGCATCAAACCCGAACCTGCAAAGAATGCCAGGTGAAGCAAAAGATCGACGAACTCATACGCGCAAGCAACATAAGAGCCTACTACTGCAAATCGTGCTGGGAAGCCCTTCAAGGGAAAAAGAAATGCATCGGATGCCGCGAGATCAAGGCTCTCCAGGAATTCGCCGAAGACAAGTCAAGACCCGATGGACATGAGTATTATTGTAGGGATTGCCGGAAGGAGTATCAACTCAAAAAGCACGCCAAGAAGATTCTCCAACGAGGAACAAAGCAATGCATGAGTTGCAGGAAGGTCAAAGCATTCAGCGAATTCTTTGAAAATCATAGCACCAGAGACAACATAGACATCTACTGCAAGCAATGTCGCACCATCAGCATACAAGCAAAGAAGCAAGAGAAAGAGAAAAGCAGAGAGCAGAGCGATTTAAGAATAAGTAAACGCCGAGCACGTAAGTTAAGGAGTTTGTACGGGATAACTGAGGAAGAGTGCAGAAGCCTTTACAACCAGCAGCAAGGACTCTGCGCCATCTGTGGAAGACCAGAGAGAAAGAGCCTGAGCAAAATGCTCTGTGTTGACCACAACCACTTAACTGGCAAAGTAAGAGGTCTTCTCTGTTCAAGCTGCAACAGCGGACTAGGACACTTCGAGGAAAACATGGACTACCTCAACCATGCCATCGAGTATCTCGAACAGCATGACAAGAACGAGGAAGAGCCTACGCACTTTTCTTATTTGGATCGGCAATGAGGCTCACGCCTCTGAACCAGGACGGTTCGCCAATGGCGCTGGCGCGGCACAAGCCTTGCAGGTCCGCTGAATGCAGGACATTAGATGCACAGCAGCGTTGCGAACCTGGATAAGATAGACGGCTGCGCCGTCAAGCTTACGGAGAAGTAGTTATGAACGAGCCAGGAGGAGCTGGCACACCCCCAATAAACAGGAGGAACACCATCATGCCGAATTTTCTCACCATACTCAACCTTGTCGCGACCTTCGGGTTGATCGTCGGTGGGTTGCTGGCCTACCATCACGGCTTCGCGCGTACCGCCACCGAGGTACAAGAGCGCGTCATCCGCCTGCTGCAAAGCGAAATCGGCGCGTTGCAGGATCGCATCGACGCGCTAGAAAAGGAGAATACCCGCCTGAGCCAGGTCATCATGACCATCCGCGCTTCACTCAAGCGGCGCGGGCTGCACATCACCATTGACGGAGAGCTGGTGAGCATTCGCGATAAAACAGGCCTCACCCAGTCCGCGCGTATTCACGGCAGCAAGGACAACACCGGCCAGCAAGATGCGGAGGCCGAATAATGCCCGCTATTGGTCAGGATTGCGAAGTAATCCTCGACGGTACTGGCTACTTCATCAAGCCAGGGACGTTTAAGATGAAACAGCCGCGCATACGCAAAGCAACGATACGGGCCGATGGCGGCAAAGCCTACGTTGATCTGGGGCCTGGCAAACGCGCCTGGAGCATGACTGTCCTGTGCATGAACGACTTGCTAAAATACGACGGAACCAACACAGCGCTCACGGGCCAGCAGTATCGCGACGCCCTGCGCGCCAGTTACACCGGTTCAAGTGGCGCCACCATTCTGTTCACCGACCCGCTCAATGGCACCGCCCTCTCCGTACATTTTGATAGCTACGCGGAAATCATTTATGATCTGCACATCCAGCAGGTCGCCCTGGCTACCGGTAATCCCGCCGCGCTCTCATATGAGGTTGAGATAGAACTGTTGGAAGCATAAAGCCATAGTACAATTAGCCCCTTTGCTTGACATATAAACTCAACCTCTTTTACACTTCTCCATTAGGGGAAGTTACGCAGGTACGTCAGACAACAAGGGAACGCCATACATCAGATCCCTGGCGCGTCATTACCTGCTCAGTAAAGGAAAAACTACCATGCAAAATCAGGCAAATCGTTTGCAATGGACGGTTCTTCTTGTTGCCTTGCGGGTTGTCGGGGTGGTGATTCTGGGGGTGGTGACGCTTAGTTTCGCGGCCCTATCCTTTATTGCGTTCCATTCTACTCCACACGCCTATGCAGCAAGCGCGTCGTTGCAAGTCATTTCAGGCAGCGCTTCGAGTTCTCCGTACACCGGCCCGGCGGGAACCATCATCACCGTGACCGGTTCAGGATGGAGTGCCGAACCCAATGGCACTTCGGTCGTATTTGGCTACCAGGTATATTCTAGCTGCTCAATCGTATCGGATTCCCAGAGTGGCTCGATCAATAGTGGCAGTTTCAGCGGCTGGTTCCGCTGGCCGTCAGGGACGGCTCAAAATACGTTTCAAGTGTGTGCTATGATTGGCAATGTCATGGCCGTGGCTCAAAGCTTCAGTGTGCTTTCATCCAATCCGCCCGGCGTTTCGATTTCCCCCTCCACGCTCGCGCCAAACACCCATGCCACCATCACTGCCAGCAACTATTACCCGGCTGGCACGCAAGTAAACTTCGCCTGGATGTCGGGTAACACCGTAGTAGATAATCTGAATAGCGTCAAATCTAATGCAAGTGGGGTAGCTATCCTGACTTTCACCGTACCAAACTTCTCCATCGCCAGTGGCTCATACACTATTAATGCCACTGCTGGTGGTGGTCAACCGGCGACGCTTTTCTCTTCAACCAACTTCACCTATCACCCGCCCGTCGTCTCGCCTTCGCCAACACCCAATCCATCGCCCACGCCCTCTCTTACGCCTTCACCCACCACCACGCCGGCAGTCACTCCCACCGCGACCGCCACAACCGGCGCAACGCCCACCGTTGGCGCGTCCCCAACAGTAGCCGGCAGCCAGACGCCAGCATCGAATGGTGTAAACTC
>DAHVFL010000422.1 GCA_027316975.1 Chloroflexota bacterium
GGGTGCGAGGGCTGGTATGCAGGCGAAAATCGAGGCAATGCTGGTTGCCCTCGCTGCGCGGCTGGATGCGCACTTCCATGATGCTTTCGCTGATGGGCGCGCTGTAGCGGAAGCGTGTGATGTGACGGATAGTGTAATACATGTGATTATCTCCTTTTATGCTTGTAGTGACCAGGGCGGAGGCAGAGCCGCCGCCCGTACCCTGTACGACGCTTTGCCCTGGTCACGCTTGCTCCATGCCGCTGGTGGTAAGGGCGACTTCGATGGGGTAGGCGAAGTAGGTTTGATAGATGCCGTTGTGGATGAGGGCGCACTGGCGCTGGATGTTTTCCAGGTAGTCGTGCATGTTGACGCTCAGGATGTCTTCGATCTGGTCGTAGTCGAGGGTGGCGCGCAGGCGTCCGGCGAGTCGTTCGGCGCGGCCCGCGCTACGCGCTCTGGTGACTTTTGAGATGGCCTGGAGCGCGACTTGCATCATGGCGCAAGAAAAGCGGATCGAACGAGGAAGCTCAGAGTTTAAGAGCAGGAAATCGGCTATGTTTGCCGGGCGAATGGCGGCGGTGTAGACTTTGCAATAGGCTTCGAAAGAGGAACACGAGCGCAGCAGTTCGACCCAGCTCAGGTAGTCGAGCGGTTCGTTATCGTATGCGCTCTGGCCGGTCAGGAAGACTGAGACGTGTATGTCCAGCAGGGTGGAGGTGGCTGTTGCGCGTTCGAAAAAGCGTCCGACGCGGATGAAGTGCCAGCCTTCGCTGTGGCTCATGGTGGCGTCGGTGATACCCTGGAAGAGGTAGATGCCCTCTTTGACGCTGTTGAGGAATCTATGCGGCTCGGCGTGCCAGATTTGCTCCATACTGGCCTGCTGAACGCGCAGGTAGAGGCGGTTGAGCTGCTCCCACATTTCGGAACTGATGCGCTCGCGCACCTGGCGGGCATTTTCGCGTGCCGCTGCGATACAGGATACGATGGACGAGGTGTTGCTCTCGTCAAAGGTGAGGAGGCGTGTGACACTGTAGGCGTCTATTTCACCGTCCGGGGCGAGTGTGCGCAGACTGAGCAGGAGTCGCTGCCAGCGCAGGTTTTCATCACTAGCCTGATCGAGCATGGAGTTGAGATGAACGTCGATGAGACGAGCGGTGTGTTCCGCCCGTTCAAGGTAGCGGCTCAGCCAGTAGAGACTTTCGGCGACACGAGAAAGCATAATTATACCTCACTATTTGTTGCATATTAGAAAACGAGGACGCCCACACGGGTCCTTAATGAATATTGACATCGAAAGGAGCAATAGGGTAAAGGGGTCGTTTCCTGTAGGGACAAGGGGTGGGGAAGGGTGGATGCGGGGGCCTTGTGCTTGTCCTCGTCGGGCTACGACCATCCAGCCTCACGGAACCCAACGGAATCATGCTGCTACGAGGACAAGCACAAGGCCCCCACCCATCCCCTCATCCGCCCCTTGTCCCTACAGGACGAGGACGCCTCTCTATTTCCTTATTCGGTTGTTAAAATTCTTCGGGTTAGAGGACGAGGACGCCCACAAGGGTCCCCGCACCGCATCCACCCCGCCTTTCACCGGGAGGTTTGTTTGAAACGCGCCGATCTCGCCTGTCATCCTGAGCGCAGCGAAGGATCTCTCGTCGGCAGCACGCAGATCCTTCGCTGCGCTCAGGATGACAGCTCTCACTCACTGGCCCTTTCCTAAAAAACTTACGAGTGAAAGATCCACCCCGCCTGCGTCCCTACGGATCGGGGGGGGCTAGCACCCAGGTGTCTTTGCTGCCTCCGCCCTGGGAGGAGTTGACGACGAGGGAGCCGCGTTTGAGGGCGACGCGGGTAAGACCGCCGGGAATGATAGTGACGCGCTCGCCGAAGAGCACAAAGGGGCGGAGATCGACGTGGCGCGGCTCGATTTGATTATCGATGATGCAGGGAGCGCGGGATAGGGCCAGCGTGGGCTGCGCGATATAGTTGCGCGGGTTGGCGAGAACCTGCTGGCGAAACTCTTCGCGCTGCGCGGAGGCGCTGTATGGGCCGATCAACATGCCGTAGCCGCCAGATTCTCCTACCGCTTTGATTACGAGTTCGTCAATGTGTTCGAGGGCGTATGTACGCTGCTTTTCGTCGCTGAGCAGGAGAGTTTCTACGTTGGGCAAGATGGCCTCTTCGCTAAGATAGTAACGGATGATGGCCGGGACGTAGGCGTAGATGGCTTTGTCGTCGGCGACGCCGGTGCCGATGGCGTTGGCGAGCGCGACGTTGCCGGCGCGATAGGCGTTGAGCAGGCCGGGCACGCCCAGGGTGGAGTCGCGCTGGAAAGCGAGGGGGTCAAGGAAGTCGTCATCGATGCGGCGGTAGATCACGTCGATGCGCTTGAGGCCGCCCGTGGTGCGCATATAGACGATGTTATCGTGAACGAGCAGGTCGCGTCCCTCTACCAGTTCGATGCCCATCTGGCGGGCGAGAAAAGCGTGTTCAAAATATGCGGAATTGTAGACGCCGGGTGTGAGCAGGGCGATTACCGGCTCTGGTCGTCCAATGGGGGCCAGGGAGAGCAAGGTGTTGAGCAGGGCCTGTCCATAGTGATCGATGGAGCGGACGCCGTAGCTGCCAAAGAGCGAGGGGAAGGTGCGTTTCATGACACCCCGGTTTGCCAGCATGTAGGAGACGCCGCTGGGCACGCGCAGGTTATCCTCTAAGACGGCGAAACGCCCGTCGGGCAGGCGCACGAGGTCGGTACCATCGACGGCGACGTAGATGTCGTGGGGGACATGCACGCCGAGCATTTCGCGCCGGAAGTGTTTGCAACTATACACGAGCCAGCGAGGGACGACCCCGTCGGCGAGGATGCGCCCATCGTGGTATACGTCTTTAAGAAAAAGATTGAGGGCGGTGATGCGCTGCGTTAAGCCGCGTTCGATGGTTTCCCACTCGTCGCTGGTAATGATGCGCGGCAGTAAGTCGTAGGGCCAGATTCGCTCGGTTCCCTCGTCGTCTCCATATACGGTGAAGGTGATGCCCTGGTTGAGGAAGGCAGTGTTGGCCGCCTGCTGGCGCTGGTAGAGCGTTTCGGCGGGCATTTCCAGCAATCGATGGTAGAGTTCCTGGTAATGAGGGCGCGGTTTGCCATCAGATCCCAGCATCTCGTCGAAGGCAGTATCGAGCGTGTAATGCGAGAAAGGAGGCGGCAAGGTGGGCTGCCCGGTAGTATTCGACGTATCAGGTACGATCATGGGTGTGCTGTTCCTATACTTGTTCTGGTCGACGATACACAAGCGCGCAGTACCGGTTTTCAGGCAGCAATGCCGGGGAGTCTCCGATGAATGGGATATTCGTATAGGGTAAATAGTACCTTGCGATTGATGAGGGTGTCAAGTTTATACGTGATTATCGAGAAGTATGCCAGATCAGGGCCGCACGAGTGCGGCTCTGATCTGGCATACTTCTCGATAATCATGTATAATCGAGGAAGCGTGATCTATAATGGCAGTTAAGACAAGGGAGCGGAGAAACGATGCTGGTCAAAGTTGGGTGCGAATTCCGGTACGAGTCGGCGTGGGCTACACCGGCTGTGATGCAGGTAGAGCCGCGCGCCGATGGGGATTTTCGTCTCCTTCATGAAGAATGGCAGTTTACGCCGTCGCTGGCGCTTCACGCGTACAGGGATATGTATGGCAATACGTGCCGGCGTATGGTGATACCGGCGGGCGAGCAGGTCATCAGTTATGATGCAACCGTTGAGGTTTCGGGGCTGGCGGATGATGTTGCGCTGGACGCGGCGCAGCTTGCGGTGGAAGAGTTGCCCGATGACGTGCTGGTTTATACGTTGCCCAGCCGTTTCTGTCTTTCGGATACGCTTTCGGATATGGCGTGGCAGCAATTTGGGGCTATTGAGGGCGGGTGGGCGCGCGTTCAGGCCATTTGCGACTGGGTGAATGGCA
>DAHVFL010000423.1 GCA_027316975.1 Chloroflexota bacterium
CATAGCGCGGTATGCCTCGAACTGTTCGTCTTCGGTAGGGATGGAGGCGCGCTCGAGGAAGAGGAATTCTGTGCGCATCAAACCGACGCCCTCGGCTCCTGCTTCGACCGCCTGGGGCGCTTCTGCCGCGCGATTGATGTTCGCTGATACCTCTACGCGGTATCCATCGGTGGTAGTGGCAGGCTCCAGGCGGTTGGCATTGGCCGCGTCCTGCTGGAGCTGCAATTGCTGCTGTAACTCCTGCGCCGCCTGCACATCTGCATCGCCCGGTTTCAAATAAAGCTTACCGTTGATGCCATCCAGGATGGCGGGTGTGCCATTGGGGATAGCCAGGAGTGCGTCACCGATGCCCACGATGGCGGGAATGCCCAGCGAACGGGCCAGGATGGCCGTGTGGGAGGTGGGTCCGCCCTTGACGGTGCAAAAGCCCAGAATGATGTCGGCGTCGAGCGCGGCGGTATCGGATGGCGTCAGGTCTTCCGCGACGAGGATGGTGGGCGTCTCGGGCGCAAGCGCCTGTTCCTCTGGCATTCCGACGAGGTGGCGCAGGACGCGCTGGCCGACATCGCTTAGATCGACGGCGCGCCCGGCCAGGACGGGATCGTCGAGCTTTTGCATCTGGCTTACCCGTTCGTTGATGACCTGTTGCCAGGCCCAGGCCGCGCTGTGTCGCTGGTAGATGAGGGTGATGGTCTGCCGGATGATCCCGGCATCGGCCAGAAGTTCGGCATGGACGCGGAAAATGGCGGCTTTGCCAGACCCCAGGCGCGTCTTTACTTCTTCATATAGCCTGTTTAGTTCGCTTTGCGCTGTGTTTAACGCTTCCTGGAAACGATTACCTTCCATTGATGGATTGCCGCCTGACTCATCTTCGACAGCAATAGTGCGGGGCTTATACTGGCGTGTGGCCCCGATGGCGAGACCACCGGAGGCGCTGACTCCGCTTAGTGTCTGAACCGCTGCCTGCGGTGTCCAGCCTTGCAAGATATTTGCTACAGCCGGTCGCTGCTGCTCTGGTTCGTCATCCAACTCGCTGGCGATGGCGACTTGCAGGGCGTTGAGCGCAGCGGCGGCATCAAGGCCCTGAGCGGAGACGCGCACGGTGGAACCGTGAGTGACGCCCAGTTGGAGCAGGGAAATGAGACTTTTGCCGCTGGCAATCTCGGCTCCTGAGCGCACTTTGATGTCAGCCTGGAAGCCTTTGGCGAGATCGACGAAGACGCTGGCGGGGCGGGCGTGCAGCCCGGTTTTGTTGTGAATAATAGCGTCGAAATAGGTGGCGTAGTCAGCCGTATCTGCGCTTTGCGGCGGCGGAGCGGGGCGTTCGCCAGTCAGCGCTTCGATAATGTCGCGCGGGTCGTTGGTGTGGGTCAGACGCGCTACCAGATCGCTGTTTCCCAGGACGCGGGTGAGTCGTCGCAAGACCTCGATGTGTTCGTCCGATTTCGCCGCGATGCCCACGATAAGCTGCGCAGTTTCACCGGGATTCCAGGTGATGCCTGCCGGGGCTTGCACAACTGCTATACCTGTTCGATTGATAAAAGCGCGGTCTTCGGGCAGGCCGTGTGGAATGGCGATGCCATTGCCGAGGTACGTATTGGCAACCTGTTCGCGTCCGAGCATACTGGTTATATAGCCAGCTTCAATGCAGCCGCTGTTCACCAGCAGTTGTCCCACCTGGCGGATGGCATCCTGCTTGTTGGCCGCAGGTGTGTTCAATTGTACCTGGCGTACTTCAATCGTAATCATCGTTGTCTCCAGCATCATTGCAATTAGAAGCGTTACGATCTCACTGTTTCATTGAATGAATTGTAAACGATTACAATAAACTTGTCAAGTGTTTGAGATACTAATTTTAAAAGCCTGTTAAAATTGCTTAAAATAAGCTCAAGATACGTTTATTTTGTGCATTTGTTCGTTTAGCTAGACCGTAAACGTTTACAATTTTAATCGTCGTGAAAACAAATGTATGATATACTTTGATAAAACGTTTGCAGAAACGTTACAATTCGTCAGGTATGAGGAGCGTGTATGGTTAGCATTAAAGATGTGGCGAAGGCAGCCGGGGTATCTACAGCGACGGTATCGCGTGTGCTTTCCAATGGAGAACATGTGCGGGCCGAGGTGCGCAGGCGGGTGATGGAGGCGGTAGAGCAACTGGACTATCGTCCGAATCTGGTTGCGCGCAGCCTGCGTTCGCAGCAGACCAATACCATCGGCCTGATCGTTTCGGATATACGCAATCCGTTTTTTACCTCGGTCAGCCGCGCGGTCGAAGATACCGCGTATGAGAAGGGTTTCGGCCTCTTCCTGTGCAATACCGACGAAAATCCTGAGAAAGAAGCGATTTACCTGAATCTGATGCGCGACGAAAACGTGGCGGGTGTGATATTCTCGCCAACGCGCCAGACTGCCGCGAACTTCGCATCTTTCAATGCGCCGTTTCCCATCGTGATTGTCGATCGCTCGGTTGGGAACGCAGAGGTGGATGTGGTGCTGCTCGATAACGTGGATGCAGCCTTTCGTCTGACGACCCATCTGCTGGAGCATGGCTACCGCCGGATTGCTGCGCTCTGTGGTGACATGAGTACGACCGGCAAGGAGCGCTATAGCGGTTATGAAAAGGCATTACGTACCTGTGGTCTTGCGCCGCTCGCGGAACAGGCGAAATTTGTGCAGCCGAGAACCGAAGCGGGCTATGACGCGACAATGAAGTTGCTTGATGCGTCCCAACCGCCCGACGCGCTGCTGACCACAAACAGTTTGCTGGCGGCGGGCGCGTTGCAGGCGATTCGCGAGCGCGGGCTGGCTATTCCCGGCGATATCGCGCTTGTTACCTTCGATGAAACCACCTGGGCATCGCTGGTGCAGCCGCCGATTACGCTGATTGCTCAGCCGACCTACGAGATTGGTCAGACGGCGACGGAGCTGCTCCTGAAACGCATTGCTGATCCTGGTCGCCCGACACGCCAGGTCATTCTGAAAGGGCGTTTGCTCGAACGAGGTTCGAGCGCCGCACGGCGGCAAACGGCGGGATAGGCGTTATGACTTTCTGTGCTCTCCACGCGGGGCCGGAGCGCGCCCTGGCGGTTGTGTGGGTCGCGGCCCCGCCTCTATGTGAGGAATGGGCCGGGTGATGGCATTTTCTTTTGAGATGGTTATCTCCTCGCCGTGATGCAGCGCTTTGAGGGGCGAACCGTCGAGAAGCTGGTAGGTTGCTTCTTTTGCTGTCACTTCGACACGCAGGCGGCGGTTGCGGAAGAGGAGGCGAAAGGTGAGCCGTCCCAGCGCGCCTGGTAGTCGAGGTGCGAAACAGAGTGAGCCGTTTAGCAAGCGCATACCACCGAACCCTGCCACCAGGGCCGTCCAGGCACCGGCCAGTGAGGCCATGTGGAGTCCATCCCGCACGTTGTGATGCAGGTCGTGCAGGTCGATGAGCGCCGCTTCGCCCAGGTAATCGTAGGCGAGGTCGAGCTGGCCCACTTCGGCAGCCAGGACGGCCTGGGTGGAGGCCGACAGCGAGGAGTCACGCACGGTCAGCGGCTCGTAGTACGCGAAGTTGCGCACCTTCTGCTCTAGCGTGAACGCATCACTGCGCAGGTGCATGGCGAGAACGAGATCGGCCTGCTTGATGACCTGCTTGCGATACAGGTCAAAGTACGTGAAGTGCAGGAGCAGAGGGTACTGGTCTGGCCTGGTGCCAGCAAAGTTCCATACTTCGTGTTCGGTAAAGGATTCGTCCTGGGGAGTTACTCCCAGGCGCTCGTCGTAGGGGATGAACATCTTCTCGGCTGCTTCGCGCCAACTGGCGGTCTCGCCGGCATCTACACCCAGGGCGCGTGCCTTCTCGGGATGGCGCTGCACCGCTTCTGCCGCCCAGCGCAGGTTGTGTTGGACCATGAGGTT
>DAHVFL010000424.1 GCA_027316975.1 Chloroflexota bacterium
ACGCATCTGTAGGGGCGGGGGATGCAGGGTGGATGGGTGGGGGCGCTTGCGCCGCCCTCCCTCAAAACGATTCATCGCCTCTTCTCATTCCCAACCCCATCACTGCAGCGGCGCAACAACTCGCGCAGGGCGCAATCCTCGCCATCAAGGGAGTAGGCGGCTATCACCTGGCATGTGATGCCCTCAATATGGAAGCAGTGCAGCAATTACGCGCAAGAAAACATCGCGAGGCCAAACCCTTCGCGCTCATGGTACCCGATGTAGCGACCGCCCGCCTGCTCTGTGACGTGAGTGATGCTGAAGAAGCGCTGCTCCAATCGCGCCGCAGGCCCATCGTGTTGCTAGAACAGCGCGCGCATTGCCCCGTTGCGCCAGGCGTTGCGCCATCCTGTAATTCGCTGGGTCTGATGCTTCCCTACACCCCTCTTCATCATATACTTCTGCGCGATTTCGCTGCTGCCATTGGTCCGGGACGACCGGTCGCCCTGGTCATGACCAGCGGCAACCGGAGCGATGAACCAATCGCCTATCACGACGAAGACGCGCTGCAACGACTGGCTACTATCGCCGGAGCCATGCTCGCGCACAATCGCGACATCCACATGCGCTGCGATGATTCCGTCGTGCGCATCGCTGCTGGCGGCGAGCAATTTTTCCGTCGTTCGCGTGGGTACGCGCCGGAGCCGATTGCGCTCTCCAACGATCTTCCGGTCCAGTTGCTTGCCTGCGGTGGTCATCTCAAGAACACCTTTTGCCTGGGTAAGGGTCGCCAGGCCTTCATCAGTTCTCATATCGGCGATTTAGAGAATGTGGAGACCCTGACCTCGTTTCGCGAGGGCATCGAACACTACCAGCGTCTTTTCGATATCTCCCCCCAGGCTATCGCCTATGACCTGCATCCCGAATACCTGGCAACAAAATACGCTCTTGACACCGATATCTCGCAAAAAATCGGCGTCCAGCATCACCATGCTCACATTGCCAGCGTGCTGGCCGAGCACGGGTTGAGCGGCCCTGTCATCGGCATCGCCGCCGATGGCACCGGGTTTGGTCCCGACGGCGCGGTCTGGGGCTGCGAAATTCTGGCGGCAGACCTCACCGGCTTTGAACGCCTCGCCCATCTCACTTACGTACCACTGCCAGGGGGCGAACGCGCAGTGCGCCAGCCCTGGCGCATGGCCGCAACCTACCTTGCCGCAGCCTACGGTGACGCTTTCCTGAACCTGGACATCCCATTTGTGCGCCAGTTAGACCGCTCGAAATGGCACACGCTCTCGCAAATGATCGCGCGCGGCATCAATTGCCCGCTAACATCCAGCCTGGGCAGACTCTTCGACGCCATCGCCGCGCTCATCGGCCTGCGGGGTGAAGCCCTCTACGAGGGTCAGGCCGCCATTGAACTCGAAACCCTCGCTGTAGGGACGCGATTTATCGCGTCCGCCCTCGCCATCAACGAAACGCCAAACAACGGGCCGCAACCCTACCCATTCTCAGTTCAGAGGTGGGGAGCGAGCGAGGGTCAATCAGACACACTGGACGTATCTCCCATGATACGCGCCATCGTAAGCGATATTCAACAGGGTTTGCCGCCCTCGCTTATCGCCTGTCGCTTCCATCGCACCATCGCCGAACTACTGGCGGGGGTCGCCTGTGAAGCGCGCGAACGGACGCAATTGAACAGCGTCGCACTGAGCGGCGGCGTATTTCAGAACCGTCTCTTGCTCGAAACAGTAATAGCGCGATTGGAGGAAAAAGGTTTTCAAATCTATATCAACCGGCGTGTGCCACCCAATGACGGGGGCCTCAGCCTCGGCCAGCTCGCGGTGGCCGCAGCGCGGATACAAACAATGTAGGGACGCGATTTATCGCGTCCGTCTTATCGCGTCCGTCTTATCGCGTCCGTTACAACCCCTGAAAGGAGGTTCATATGTGTCTTGGAATCCCTGGTCAGATCATAGACATCGTGGATGATGAAAATTCCATTGCCAGGGTAGATGTTTCCGGCGTGAAACGCAATGTGAGCGTCGCGCTGGTACGTCCAGAGGGCATTGGGCCGGGCGATTGGGTCTTGATCCACGTAGGCTTTGCCATGAGCAAAATCGACGAGAATGAGGCGCGAGAGACCATGGAAGCGCTGCAAATATTAGGACAGCCATATGCCGACGAACTCGAAATGCTGCATTCGAGCCAGATTGAATGAACATTATATTCGGCGAACATGCCAGGGCAGGCGAAGCCGTATAGGGGAGGGGCGGCGGCTCTGCCCCCGCCCTGGCTCACTAGAAGGAAGATCAATGATGGCTGAGATGGATTTGCCGGAACTGCAAGCGCTCGTTGCCGCTCGCTTCGAGCAAAGCATGACCATCCCTGAGACATTCTTCTCAGTGGAGGCGGACCAGATTGCCCAGGCCTGCTGGGCTATGGCGCGCCGCTTCTACCAGGGAGGACGCTTGCTGGCTTTCGGCAATGGCGCTCTGGCGACCGATGCTCAACACGTTTCCGTCGAGTTCGTACATCCCGTAATCGTCGGCAAACGCGCGCTACCGGCCCTGGCGCTCTCCAATGACAGCGCCACACTCAGCAGTCAGAACGAAGGTGAGGCCGATACGCCCTATGTGCGCCAGATCAAAGCGCTCGCCCGACCACAGGACATCGCCCTGGGCTTTTCTCTTGACGGGTACAGCGCAAACGTCGTAGCAGCATTAGAGGCCGCGAAGCAGAAAGGTTTACTGACCCTTGGACTTGCCGGAGGTAATGGCGGGCTGTTTAGAATGACCGCCCTCGATTTCTGTTTCATCGTCCATACCGGCGATCCCCTGGTCATCCAGGAAACGCACGAAACGCTTTACCATATCTTATGGGAACTGGTGCATATATTCTTTGAACACGAAGGGCTACTAACATGAAGTGCGATCTTGACGCAGAGGGACACTGCATCACATGTTCCGATGAAGCAATGCCTGCCCGAATATTACGCATCGACCAGGACACCGGCGTAGCAATCGTCGCTCTCGAAGAGTCAACGCAAGAAATTGACATAACATTAATAGACGACGTTGCTCCGGGAGACGTAATACTGGTGCATGGCGGCGTCGCAATTGCCATAACCGAGACGAATCCGTACAGGGTAAAGGCCATGGCAAGCACCGCCCTGGCAAACAACAGTGCAAGCGAGGCCAACGATGCATGATCCCGACGGGTCAGAATACGACCGGCTCTTTTATCCCTATCTTTTTGATGGCGGCAAATCCAGTGTAGAGGATGTGCTGGCGCAGGTGCGTCACTCGACGCTCGAAAAGTGCCGCGAGGTGATTGCCCTGCGCCGCGCCATGCTCGACCATGCCGGGGAACAGATCGCCATTGCGGGTCGGGCCATGGCGCGCGCCTTCGCGCATGGCGCAACGCTGCTGGCCTTTGGCAACGGGGGGAGTACCACAGATGCGCAGGACCTCGTGGCTGATTTGCTCACTCCGCCGTTCTCAAACTGGAGGCCACTTCCGGCAATTGCCCTGACGAACGATATCGCGGTAGTCACGGCGGTCGGCAACGATGTCGGCTTCGAGAATATCTATGCCCGCCAGGTGATTGCCTTCGGGCGGCGCGGCGATATCGCTGTGGGTATTTCAACAAGTGGCAATTCAACCAACATCCAGGTAGCGTTGGAACAGGCCAAAAAACAGGGCTTATTGACAATAGGGCTGGCCGGCTACGACGGTGGAAAGATGGCGCGTTCTGCCTCAGTGGACTTTTGTATCACCTCACCCGGCGATCATATCCCGCGCATCCAGGAAGCGCAGGCCACGGCTTATCACGCGCTTCTCGAGGTAATCCAGGCGTTGATGAGGCCAACAGTGTTGTAAAGACAGCCTGCGGCACCACTTCGCATATGAAG
>DAHVFL010000425.1 GCA_027316975.1 Chloroflexota bacterium
GTGTAGGGTTTAGTGAAGAAAAACAGAGTAGTTTCAGCACTCTTTTGCAGATTCGGATTCGATTGGAGCGCGAACATGATTGAAAATGATGATACATCCACACAACCACAGCCGATCTCCGATGAGGGAGCAGTTGCGGCTGCTACTATCCAGATACCAACATCCCAGGTACCAGCAGCCACAACACCCGCTGTGACAAGCGCGCCTGTCTCCACCCCTCATACCTTCCCCTACATGTCGGTAGATGACCTGCTGGCGCTGCGTATCTTGAGCGCGCCCCGGCTTTCGCCAGACGGTTCGCAAATTGCCTTCGCCGCGCAGCAAAGCGATGCCGGGAAAAACGCCACCAGCAGCGCCATCTGGCTGGTTCATGCCAGAGGCGCCAAAGGCGAGGCCGCGCGGCAACTGACCAATTTCGAAAATACAACGCATGATACACAGCCGTGCTGGTCGCCCGACGGAAAAACACTGGCCTTCTTGAGCGACCGCAGCGGCTCGACCCAGATTCACCTGTTATCTATGGCAGGCGGAGAAGGGCGACAAATCAGTTGCTTGAGCCAGGCAGTATCCGAGTACAACTGGCGACCAGATGGAACCGCTCTCCTGGCGCACAGTCCCTGGAAGGCCGCAGACGACCAGCAACAACCCGCCACCAGCGCCACACCGGTCGTATACACCCGCCTGGATGAGCAGTGGGATGGTCCGGGCTTCAAGCATGGACGCCATCAACAACTATGGCTCATCCCGCTTGACGGCCATGCTGCGCGTCTCACTTCCGAGCCGGTCGATATCGTCAGTTCGTGCTGGTCACCCGACGGGACAGAAATCGCGTTCTGCGCCAACCGGCGTCCAGAGCCTGACCTCAGCGCGAGCGTTGCCCTCTGGGTATTACATCTGGCAAGCGGCCAGATGCGCCGCCTGAGTCCAGAAACGGGGCTGGCCCAGATGCCCGCGTGGTCTCCCGATGGGCAAAACATCGCCTACTATTATAGCGAGGATCAGACCGAGGCGAGCAACGTCTCCCCCTGGATCGTCAATGCCCACGGACAGAACGCGCCGCGCCCGGCAGCATCAAGCTCTCAAGAATTGACCTGCCTGGAAATGCTCGTTGACGAATTACACGATACCATGCTCAGCAGCCCTCAATGGTATCCTGACAATGCATCCCTGCTCGTCGCCGTTCAGCAGCGCGGTCAGGTTCACCTGTACCGCATCGATACACGAGACGATAAGGTAACACAGCTTACCAGCGGCAATGGGTGCTACCTCAATCCGCGCCTGAGTAAAGATGGACAGACCATCACCGCGATTCGCGCTGACTGGTTCACACCGGGTGATATATGGGCAATGGACAGCGATGGGGCAAACCGGCGCAAGCTGACAAGTGTCAACGACAGCTTCTTACGCGGACGCCAGCTTGTGCGTCCCAGGCGCATTACCTGGTCGAGTCCCGATGGACTGGAGATCGAAGGATGGCTCTACCTGCCCACCGTACCCGCGGATGTGAAGGTCCCATTGATCTTAGAGGTGCATGGTGGCCCCACGCTGGCCTGGGGTGATAGTTACGTCCACGAGTTTCAGGTACTGGCAGGCAAAGGCTACGCGGTGCTGGCCGCCAATCCACGCGGCAGCATCGGGTATGGCGAAGAATTTACCCGTAAAATTTTGAACGATTGGGGCGGCGATGACTTTCGCGACCTGATGGCCGGTATTGACCACGTTATCACCACAGAACCGATCGATGAGAACCGCCTGGGCATCGGCGGGTTGAGCTACGGCGGCTACATGACCAACTGGGCTATCACTCAAACGAATCGCTTCAAAGCTGCTGTGAGTCGCAACGGCATCAGCTTTCTTCCGAGCGCGTCGGCGCTCAGCGACCAGACAATCTGGTTCGATCTGGGCATGGGAGGCGACAACAGGGACGCCGATACACTGCGGCGCAGTTGCTCTGCCCTGACCTTCGCTGACAATATCGCGACCCCTTTGTTGCTGTTGCACGCCGAAAATGATCTTCGCTGCCCATTCAGCGAGTCGCTTCAACTCTTCGTAGCGCTGCGCAAACGCAAACAGATGGTCGAGCTTGTGCGTTATCCGCGTGCCAGCCACCTGATCGACTGGCCGGAATATGGCACCCCCCACCAGCGTGTTGATCGCTTGCGCCGCACACTCGCATGGTTCGGGCGATTCGTGTAAACGCCTATCAGGGCTACATGAACATCAATACGAGAGCGTATACAGTCAATCCCAGGACGAGAAGATAATAACTTCCAGCCAGGATACCTGAAAGGCGGATTACTTCCATCTTATAGGATGGGCGAAAGCACCAGTACGTCATACGTATCACTACAACCGCGATTCCCAGCAGCAGGATTACATCTACAGTTCGTGCTGCAAATGTGCTATTGAAAAAAGCAAACGTGATTCCAACAGGCGCAAAGGCCAGCAGGCTACCAGTAATGATGGCAGCCGCCAGCCCCATGAAAAAGACATCATCAAACCTGCGTTTTAGCAACAAAGGTGTTACTTTGTACAGCACCACCAGCCCGCCGCCATAGAAAACCAGGCAGAGTAGGATTAAGAGAAATCCAGACATCGGTCATCCCCAAACGAAGTCTCGTATATTCGTCAATAAGAGTTGTCCCTGCATGTACGCCTTCGTACTGGCGGGATTCGCCAGCGTTGCGCTATTATACCATGCAAGTAAATGTGTCGCATCTTGCCAGAAAACATATTGCCGGTACCCATTGTGCGAACCGCTCGCCAGCGCATCACCTTTGTCGGCGAGCACCATTACCTGTGTCAACCGCATCGTGCTGGTATTCAGCACATATTTCGCATGGGCCATTGGGGCTACCTGCTAAAAACATTGACAGGGATATGCTTCTCGCATATGATGCAAGCTGATGAGATAGAGCGTGTGATGACCATTTTTGCAATACATGAGAGTAGTATCCTGATTGAGCAATACCTATGGCTGAAATTATATGGTTCAATAAATCTAAACCCGAACATGCAGAATTCTCTCAAGCTGCAAATAATTCTGGCGGGAATAAATTACAGTCTAAGGTACTCGTGACCACCGAGTCCATTAGCCCTCAACCCGACAATCAACAATTGGCTGTTACGCCTACCTCAAGCACTGCCTGGCACAACCGCCTGATACGTGGAGATAAGCAGTATGTCTTGCCAGCTTTACTGCCAGAATTTGCAGGAAAGGTCAACCTTATTTACATCGATCCCCCCTTTATGACCGGGCGCGACTTCAAAAGCGGCGAGCGGCTGGTCTACAGCGATACATGGCATAGCAATCTCGATTCCTATCTCCAATGGCTATATGAAACACTTGTGCTGCTACACCAATTGCTGGCTCCCACCGGCAGTTTCTATCTACATCTTGATTGGCGCGTGACCCATTACGCCAGAGTGCTGCTCGATGAAGTCTTCGGCTTCAGCGGCAATGGCGGGGGTCCAGGTTTTAAAAATGAGATTATCTGGCAATACCAGTCAGGCGGACGCGCCCGCAAACGCTTTGCTCGCAAGCACGATACCATCCTATTTTACACAAAGTCCTCGCGTTATTGCTTTCATGCTGAACGTATCAGCGAACGGCGCGGAGACGTTAAACGCAACCATATGCGTAAAGAAGTGGATAGTGACGGGCGCGTATATTGGACGATTTCATCGAATGGACGCATCTATAGCTATGGCGAAGACTCGCTCATGACGCCATCAGACGTGTGGAACGACATCAGCCACCTGCACCAGAAAGACCCGGAGCGCAACGGCTATGCCACACAAAAACCTACCGCGCTTATCGAACGCATCCTCTT
>DAHVFL010000426.1 GCA_027316975.1 Chloroflexota bacterium
GGACTGTCATCCCTTCGCTGCGCTCAAGGGCAAGCTCTGAGCGCAGCGAAGGGATGACAGTCCCGCTCTTGCTTGTGAATAGTCATCAGAGCAACATATCTCGTGTTACAATTGTACGTTGTTGATTTGAGACGATGAGTCTTATACAGGAAGATGAAACCTGCCACTTGAGAAAAGAATAGCCTTTAATCCGGTTGCCACTTATACTTCCTGTATATCTCCAGCGTATGCTGATCTCCTGGCACGTAGCTGACCATAGAATACGTGTTGATACCTGTAAATACAGTTGTAGCGGTGCGCAGGGCCAGCCGCCCCAACTCGCTATGCTGCACGTGAAAGACAAAGGACGGATCGGGTTTGCCTTCGGGATAGGTGGCAGCCGCGATGCGGCGGAACTCCGGCAATGCGCGTAGCTGTTTCCACAGCTCTTTATATTCGGGCAAGTGCGTCAGTGTGCGCGTATTGTACTGGAAGTCGCTCACCAGGCGGCGCGCCAGGCTCTCCCAGCTATGGAAATGGCGGCGCAGGCGTGGCTCGAAGACCAGTTCGAGCAGGTGTCGCTTCTCATGGCTCGCAACCTCCTGCTGCACCTCGAACAGCATAATGGCCGCCTCATTCCACGAGTGCAGGAACCACAGGCGGTCCAGCGAATGCGCCGGGTAAGATGTGTTCTGCACCAGCAAATGCGCCAGTTCTCCAAAATCCAGCAGCACGCTTTCGGGCGGCTGATCGTCGATCTGCTGTCCCGTCAGGCGTGTATAGGCCGCGTAGAGCAGGCGTCGCTCCTCATTGGTCAGTTCAAGCGCGCGGGCGATACTCTCCACCACATGTAGCGATGGGTTGCTGCGCCTCCCTACCTCAAGATGATACACATAGGTGCGCGAAAGGCGTGTCGCCTGCGCCAGTTGCCCCTGCGACATGCCCTGCTTCTGCCGGAACTGCGCCACCAACTGCGCGAATTGTGATAGATTGCTGATTGTCATTTCACATTCACCATTAAGTACCGCAAGGGGAGATCAGGGCGGGGGGCAAGCCCCGCCCCTGCCCTGTACGGCCTTTGCCCTCCATTTTGTCGTCTGGTTCAAGAGACGCAATCCCCATCACCTGTCATCCTGAGCGCAGCGAAGGATCTCTCACCGGACGCCGAGATCCTTCGCTGCGCTCAGGATGACAACTGTGCTGAAGTTCGCACCTCTGGTATAGAGCCGCCGCACCCTAAACGTACTGGTGCCACCATTGTCTCGGACAGGGTACGGGCGGGGCTTGCCCCCGCCCTGGTCCCTCGTGCCGCCCTGGCTCATCGCGCGGGGCTTGCCCCCGCCCTGGTCGCTCGTGAGTCGCTCTGTGCCGCCCTGGCTCATCGCGAGAGGCTTGCCCCCGCCCTGGCAACATTGAGCAAGGACGTGTTAGCTACAATAGTATTATGCACAAAATATTGTTAGCTAGCAACATGTAATTCTTGCATGTTGCCAGCTATACTAACAGTATATATGCGTTGTTTTGCTGTTGTATAGCTCGGAGAGGAGCTTACTACATGTCTGACCCGTCGCTCATTCATAACCCTCAAGCGGAACAACTTTCCCCAACGAATGGCGGATTTCCCTGGCTGCGTCACTATGAACAGGGGGTACCCGCTCATATCGACATTCCAGACCAGTCCTTAACATGGATACTCGATTCAACAGTGCGGCGTTTTCCATCGCACACGGCTTTCATCTACTATGGCACTAAATTGAGCTATGCCCGTTTTTCCTCACTGGCGAATCGCTTCGCCACCGCCCTGCTGCGACTGGGCATTCAGAAAGGTGACCGGGTCGCCATCGCGCTGCCCAATATCCCCCAGTATCCCATCGCCTTTTATGGCGCATTGCGCGCAGGCGCGGTCGTCGTTCCCACCAATCCGCTCTATACCGGGCGCGAGATGCAGCACCAGCTCGCCGATGCGGGAGCGCGCATCCTCGTAATGCTCGATATGTTCTACCCAACGGTACGCGCCGCGCGCGCCAACACAGCCCTTGAACACATCATACTCACCAGTCCCGCCGATTTCCTGCCCCCGCTCTTGCGTCCGCTCTACCCGCTCACCCGGCGCAAAGCCAAACACCCTGAGCCGCGTCTAACCGGCGAGGAACGGCGCAAAGATGCGACGCTGCATACCATGAGCGACATGTTGAAGTCACATACGAAAGGCGGCATAGAGGTATTTCACCTGCCAGAACATTCTTCCGGCAATGACCTTGCCGCGCTACAGTATACCGGCGGCACAACAGGACTATCGAAAGGCGCGATGCTCACCCATCGCAACCTGCTGGCCAATGCCCTGCAAACGCGCAACTGGGATATTCAGGCGCGAGATGCCAGAGAAATCACGCTGTGCGTGGCGCCTTTCTTCCATGTGTACGGGATGACGGTCGGCATGAACCTGTCTATTCTGGCAGGCGCTACGATGGTCTTGCTGCCGCAGTTCAAAGCGCCGGAAGTCGTCAAAACCATTCGCCGCTACCATCCAACACAGCTACCAGGCATCCCCACTATGTACATCGCCATCATGCGCGAAATGGGCAAGCGCGCGGAGGCCCTTCGTTCCATCAACGTGTGCATCAGCGGCGCGTCCCCGCTCCCGGCAAAAGTGCGTATCGACTGGGAAGAACTGACGCAGGGCAGGCTGGTCGAAGGCTACGGACTGAGCGAAGCCGCGCCCGTGACGCACTGCAACCCGCTTAACGGCGATATCCGCGATGGCAGCGTCGGCTTGCCCCTGCCAAACAGCGCATCCACCATCCTCGATGAGAAAACAGGCGAAGCCCTGCCAGCAGGCGGCGTAGGCGAGATCGTCGTCAAAGGCCCGAACATTATGCAAGGCTACTGGAATTCGCCGGACGAAACCGCCAAAATCTTCACCAATGGTTGGATGCGCACCGGCGACATCGGCAAAATGGACGAAGAAGGCTACTTCTATGTGCTTGATCGTTCCAAAGACATGATCCTTGCCAGTGGCTTCAACATCTACCCCCGCGAAGTCGAAGAAGTGCTTTACCACCATCCCGCTGTAGCGGAAGCTGCCGTGCTGGGTGTACCCGATCCCTATCGCGGCGAAACAGTAGCAGCCGTGATCGTCTTAAAAGCGGGCAACGCGCCCACCGGTGAGACCCGCGCCAGCATCATCGCGTATTGTAAGAAGGAATTGACCCCTTACAAGGTTCCCAAAATTGTAGAATTTCGTGAGAGCTTGCCCAAAACCCTGGTTGGCAAGGTCTTAAAACGCGAACTGAAAAACACCATCAAACAACCCATGTAGGGACGCGATTTATCGCGTCCGCCTGCGAGCTGAAACAACCCATGTAGGGACGCGATTTATCGCGTCCGCCAACCGCGTCCGACAACATATGTCATTAAGACAACACGAACGCGATTTATCGCGTCCGCGTACAAACAACCCATGTAGGGACGCGATTTATCGCGTCCGCCCATCGCGTCCGCCCATCGCGTCCGACAACCGCGTCCGCCAACCGCGTCCGCCAACCGCGTCCGCCAACACGTATCATCGAGGCGACACGGACGCGATAAATCGCGTCCCTACATGGACATGACGAGGAGAAAGCAATACACATGTCAACGACGATGAAACCTACCGAGGCAGGTACCGCCTTCCTCACCACCCCTACCAGCGAAACCGCGGACAAAATTTTTACGGTGGAACAGGCCGACGAAGAGCAGCGTTGGATCGCCGAATCGGCAGAGACCTTCATGGAGCGCGAAGTGCTGCCCAGAGTCGAGGCCATCGACCACCAGGAGCCAGGCT
>DAHVFL010000427.1 GCA_027316975.1 Chloroflexota bacterium
GGACCATACGCGACATAGTTCTTATAGGGGCCGCGATGCCCAAAACCCGCCATCGAGCAATACACGATGCGCGGGTTGATCTCGCGCAGGCGCTCATAATCGAAACCAATGGCCTTCATGCCCCGCGCGCTAAAATTTTCCAGTACCACGTCACTCATAGCAATCAAGCGGGTAATGATCTCGCGCGCCTTCTCGCTCTTCATATCCGCGTTGACGCTGTACTTGCTGCGATTGTGCGTATTCCAGTAGCCGCTCGAATTGAGCCGCCGGTCCTCAAAAGCGAATGGCGGGTACATGCGCACTACATCCATGCGCTTGCGGCTCTCAATCTTAATCATCTCCATCCCCAGGTCGCCCAGCAATTGCCCGCAATAGGGACCCGCGAACACCCACGTAAAATCAATGCAGCGAAATCCTGCCAGTGCATCCTTAAACATGCTCGCTCTCCTGATCTTAATATGTGGGGACGCGATTATAAAATGTAACGACCACAACTGGCCCTGTCATCCTGAGCGCAGCGAAGGATCTCTCGTCCCTTCGCACAAGACCCTTCGCTTCGCTCAGGGTGACAATTTGAACGGTCTCATTCATTATCGCGTCCGCTCCTCTCTTAAATAACGCCACCCGCGTGTAACGTCACCAGTTCCGCCGCGCTCAGTCCCAGCCGCGCTAACACCTCGTCAGTATGCTGACCAGGCAAAGGGGCCGCGCTGCGCATCACCCCCGGCGTCTCCGTCATGTAGACAGGAGCAGCAATATCCTTATAAGCGCCTATCACCGGGTGCGCGAACTCCGCGAAGAAACCGACTTCATTCAAATGCGCATCGGTTGCCAGGTCGCGTGCGTCGCTCGTCATACCAATCGGACAGCCCAGTGATTGCCCTTTGTGGAAGAGTTCGGCCTTGCCATACTTCATGTACCCGGCCACCAGGCGCGGCTCCAGCTCGTCGGCCCGCGCCCTCCTCTCAAATGTATTTTCCAGCACAGGGTCTTCCGCCAGTTCAAAGTCTTCGGACAGCAGCGCCGCCGCGCGCACCTCTTTAGGCTGCGTGCAACACATGCCAATATAGCCATCCTTGCAGGGAAAGACCGTGCAGGGCCACGCCGTACCGTGCCGGCTGCCCGATCGTTTGCGCGAAATACCGCTATACGTATATAGCTCGATAGCATTTTCCAGCACCGCGGCCGTGCTCTCCTGGGCCGACACATCGATATACTGCCCCTCCCCATGCAGGTCGCGATAGAGTAGCGCAGCAGCGCAGGCATAGGCCGCGTGCATAGCCGTGATATGTTCCGCCTGCTGCGCCCCCGTCATCGTCGGTGGCTTGTTGGCCGGGCCGGTAATGCCCATCAATCCGCCCATCGCATCTTCCACAATATTGCTGGTTTTATACCTCGCGTATGGTCCCGTCTGCCCGAAGCCCGTAATCGAACACACCACCAGCCGCGGGTTGAGCGCGTGCAGTTCCGCGAAACCCGACCCCAGCGCCTCCAACGCCCCCACCGGCCAATCCTCGATCAGCAAATCCGCGCCCCGCGCCAGTTCGCGCAGCAGTTCCCGCCCGCGCGCCGTATCCAGGTTCAGCGTCACACTTTTCTTGTTGCGGTTATGGTGAATAAAGTGCAGGCTCGTCTCGCGATCCTCTCTGCCAACCGCGAAAGGTCCAACGCGCCGCGCCGCGCCGCCACCCACCGGCTCAACCAGTATCACCTCCGCTCCATAATCGCCAAACATCTTCGCGCAATGCATACCGCGAATAGTGCTGCTCAAATCAAGCACAACAATATCTCCATACAGCGTCTTATCCGCCGGAGAAGCGCCATGTTCTGCCATAGACCATTCCCTCCATCTTAAGAAGACCCGAAATATGGTTAAGTATAGCACAACTTCCGCACGGATGAGGCATTAGCAACCAGGGCGGGGGCCAGCCCCGCCTTTCACTGGGAGGTTGTTTACAACAGGCAGTCGCCAGAGGTGTCATCCTGAGCGCAGCGAAGGATCTCCGTGCGGCACGGCGAGAGATCCTTCGCTGCGCTCAGGATGACACCTCCCGGCTGGCCGGTTCTTTTCTGAAAAACCTACCAGTGAAAGGCCAGCCCCGCCCGTACCCGTCCGGCTTCGCCCTGCATCGTAGCAGGGTACGGGCGGGGCTGGCCCCCGCCCTGGCTCCCCGCTCTTGCTATTTCCCCGCCAGTATGGTACACTTTTGATGGCATATTAGGACATAATTTTCAATATACCCTACCTTTGGCTTTAACTTCTGTAGACGAAGGCAGAAGTGAAGATACATCACAACCTACAATTGAACAGATTTTTAGTAACGCTACATACATTGATGTAGTGAGGAGGTTCTTTTTACTTTGACAACAGAAAATGTTCGACTTATCCCGCTCGGAGGACTGGGAGAAGTCGGAAAGAATATGATGGTCGTCGAATATGGCGATGACATCATGATTATTGATTCGGGTTCGATGTTCCCCGACGACGAAATGTTTGGCGTTGACCTGGTTATCCCCGATACAAGCTACCTGCACGACAAAAAACAGCGCATTCGCGGCATCTTTATCACCCACGGCCATGAAGACCATATCGGCAGCCTACCCTACATCCTGCCTGCCCTCGATTTCCCGCCCATTTACGCCACGCGCCTGACGCGAGGCTTAATTCAAGTCAAGCTCAAAGAGCATAAACTGCTCGATAAAGTGGTCATTAACGTGGTGACTTCCGGCGACAAGATAACCATCGGCAAATGCGTCGTCGAAATCGTGCGCGTCAATCACAGCGTTCCCGACGCCACCGCCCTCGCCATCCACACGCCTATCGGCACCATCGTACACACCGGCGACTACAAATTCGATCACACGCCCACCGACGGACAACCCGCCGACTTCGGCACCCTGGCTCGCCTTGGCAACGAAGGCGTACTGGTCATGATGGGCGACAGCACCCGCGTCGAAACACCCGGCTACACCCCCTCGGAGCGCGTCATCATCGACTCCTTCGACAAAATTTTTGCCAACGCCCCCGGACGTGTCATTATCGCCACCTTCGCCTCGCTGCTCTCGCGCGTGCAACAGGTTGTGCATACCGCCGAGCGTTACGAACGAGTAGTCGCCCTGGTGGGTCGCAGCATGATCAATAACGTGCAGATGGCCATTGAACTCGGCTACCTCAACATCCCCAAAGGGATGCTCATTCGCGCCGAGGACATCAACAAATTCCCGGCAGAGCGCGTCGTCATCCTTTGCACCGGCAGCCAGGGCGAACCCACCTCGGCTCTCACCCGCATCGCCAACCAGGATCATCGCCAGGTACGCATCCAGCACGGCGACACCGTCATTCTTTCCGCTACCCCCGTTCCGGGCAACGAAAAGATGGTCAACCGCACCATCAACAACCTCTTCCGCCAGGGCGCGGAAGTGTTGTACCAGTCCATCGCCAACGTGCATGTCTCCGGCCACGCCGCGCAGGAAGAGCTAAAACTCATGATCAACCTGCTGCGTCCCACCTACGTCATGCCCATTCACGGCGAATACCGCCAGCTCATCCTGCACGGCAAACTGGCCTATTCGCTCGGCATCCCCGAAGACCACATCGTCATCGGCGAGGACGGCGACATCATCACCATCTCACCCGCATCCATTCAAGTAACCGATCACGTCCCCTGTGGCAACGTCTTCGTGGATGGTCTTGGTGTCGGTGACATCGGCCAGATCGTCCTGCGCGACCGCCAGGTGCTGGCCCAGGACGGCATCCTCATGGC
>DAHVFL010000428.1 GCA_027316975.1 Chloroflexota bacterium
CCCTCGTTGTTGATATTTCCTGGCAGAGCGATTCTTCCCCACCTGCCATTCCAGTATGCCACTGTAACGCCCGGACTGCTGGATGGCTGGTTTTCTATTTCGATGCTGTTTGTGGCATTTCTGACGGTTTTTGTAGTCTATTTGCTGGCATTGCACCGCCTCCCTGGCTCCATTTCCTGGCGTTTCATCAAGCGTTCAACGTTGTTGATCGGCTGCCTGTACGTGCTGATACCTGTCGTCACGTCGCCGGATCTCTTTTCATACATCGGGTATGCGCGCATGGCTGTTTTGCATAACCTCAATCCATTGACGACCATCCCGACGGCTATACGAAGCGATCCCGTTTACAGATATATATTCTGGGTAGACCAGCCATCAGCCTACGGCCCCACCTGGGCTATCGTTACCAGCTTCTTGCAATGGTTGCTTGCCATCTTCGGGAATACATACGTCATGCCGATGGTGCTGGCCCTGCGCGTGACGGGCCTGGCCATGCACCTGATCTCGACGCGCCTGATATGGCTCATCTCCGGTCAGTTGCAGCAAATAAATGGGCAGCCAGTGCTTGCCACGCGCAAACGCATACGCGCCACGCTGGCCTTTGCCTGGAATCCCCTGCTGCTCGTAGAGTCAAGTGTCAATGCGCATAACGATGCGATGCTCGTGGTCTTCGTGTTGCTCATGATCTGGGTTCTGGCGAAAGAGAAGATTCGGAAAATGCAGGTCGACACGGGCGAAATGGGTATCGAATCGCCTGGGCTTGTAGGCGAAGCGGGCGGAACGCTTTGGGGAACGAGGGCGGCGCAAGCGCCCCCACTGTCAACAGGCACCAACTTTTTACTCGAGATTAGAAGCTTGCTCGCACCAATCTTTGAGCTTTCCATGCGCCCCTTCAAGCAGGTAATGGCGCGCATACCGCTTGATTGGCGCGCGCCGATAGCGGCAGCGTGTTTGCTGGCGCTGGGGACATGTTTGAAAATCAATGTCGCGCTGTTCTTGCCGGCGCTGCTTTTCTATATCTGGATGCAGGCACCCGCGAAACAGAGAGTAAAGCAGACAGGCGCGGCAATCGCGAGTTATATAGCGGTAATTGTGCTATCCTACGCTCCTTTCTGGCAAGGAGGAGCCATTTTCAACGTGTTTCGCGTAAATCCAGCTACGTATCGAACTATCAATACGTTCGCCGATTTCCTGGCACATATCTATAATAGCATCGCTGGTTTGTTTGGCAATCTATCAGGCGCGCCGGTTGGCTCACCCGCTGAGCGTTTTATGCGCACTTTCAGTATAGGTATTTTTGTGCTGCTCTTCCTCGTTATGCTCTGGCGTATGATACGCGCCCCCTGGAAATTGCGCTCGCTGCGCGGGCTAATTTACTGGATGGCGGTGGCATGGATAGTGTATAGCGCGATTGGCTCGCCCTGGTTCTGGCCCTGGTACCTTGCCACATTCCTGGGACTATTCGCGCTTCTCGAAGCTTCAGATACAGAAACACAGGACGAAAACCAGCGCGAGATCTTCCCCTGGCGTCTGTGGTTCATGCGCACTCCCTGGACCGCGCGCTTGCTCAGCTTCAGTATGCTGACGATCTACTGTGTGATTACGGGTGCATCGCGCAGTTTCGTGCGTGGACTGCCGGGCTTCCAGTGGTCGGACTTCGCGGGAGCGTGGGCATGGCTAGTGCCACTGGCAGGAAGCGCGCTTTTGATGAAATACTTGCCCCGTAAAAAGGCCCTGCGTAGCGACGACACCGCTTCATAAACGCAAAATAGAGTAGCTTTCTCTATGGGTTGTGGAAATCAGAAAGGCGCTTATTAGTTTTATGAGTACTGAAAAGGCAAGTTTAACTATACCAACTGATACTACTGCCTCTTTTTCTACACCTGCGCAAGAGCGCTGGCGCTGGTTGCGGTTTCTGCGCTCGCCTTTATGGATATGCCTGTTGATTGCCCTGCTCATTCGTGTGTGGCTGCTCGTGCATACGCGGGGCGTGATTGCCGGGGATGAGGCGATGGTCGGCTTGCAGGCCGAGTATATTTTGCGCGGTCAGCATCCCGCCTACTATTATGGACAGCCCTATATGGGCAGTCTGGAGGCTTATTTCGCGGCCCTGCTCTTTGCCATCGCGGGGATTTCCGTCTGGACGCTGCGGGCTGTTTCGATAGTGCTTTCGGTATTTCTGGTCTTTCTCACCTGGCGACTGGCGGGCGCGGTGGCCGGTACAACAAGCTTGCCGGCGTATGCCAGGCGACGCTTTATGGTGATTGCGGCGCTGGTGGCCGCGCTGCCGCCTGTCTACGACGCGGTGATCGAGATGCGCATGATGGGTGGCTATATCGAAGCCTTTGTCATTATCGCGTGGCTGTTATTGGCGGGTTTCCGTCTGACACAACGCTGGTCCGCAGGAGCTTCGCTGCGCGAACTGGCCCTGCGCTGGGCCGGTATTGGCTTTCTCATCGGACTGGGTATGTGGGTTGATCCGCTGATCGTCTCTGCTGTCGCCGCCATTGCGGTCTGGATCGCGGGTTATTGCTTCGTCCAATTATACAAATTAAGCCTTGTGACTATGGACGAGGCGAAGCCCGGCCTCTTTTACCTGCTGAAGGGCCTGCTGCTAGTGGTGGCGACCATTCCAGCGTTCCTTGCCGGTTTTGCGCCCGCGATTTACTGGGGAGCTAAAAACCAGTGGCAGAACATCGCCTATATCTTCAGTCATGGCGGCAACAATTCACTCAAAACCATACTGGGCGTACAGGGGTACTACAACTCTTGTATTGCGCCGCGCATCATCGGTGGGGCGCTGCCATCACAGGGCAACGTGAGCTATGCAAACCCGCGCTTGCTGACCTTTAGCCTGCTGGTAGGGGGATTCTGCCTCTTCGCCTCGATAGCGGCCATCGGGGTATCTTTCTTCTGGCGCGCTCCGCTGCTGGTAAACACGCGGCGGCTCACCGGCTATGCCTTGCTCTTTGCGGTCTGTTCAACCGCAGTTTTTTCGATTTCCGCGGTCTCTATTCGCGCGCTTGAGGTTGGCTGCGGCCCCTGGGACCTGGTTGGTCGTTACGCAACGCCCTTATTAGTGGCCCTGCCTTTCTTTGTCGCCGCTATCTTCACAATCATTAGCGTGTATGTGCAGGAAAGGGGCACAGGGCGTACCCTGACTCAAAGCGAGAACGGTACGGAGCCAACTACACATGCTCAACCGATTCGCGCTACGACGCGCTCTCCTTTCACAACGGTGGCGCTGGGCGGCTTGCTGGTCGTGCTGCTCGTCTACCTTGGTCTACAGAGCTATGCTTACTTCACGGCGGACCCGGGCTATACCTTCCAGACATCCGCCTGCGCCATGGCTCCGGCCAATAATGATCCAATAATTGCGTACCTGCAAAGCCAGCATATCAAGTATGTCTGGTCGCATGGCTGGATGGGCGACCCGATCGCGTTTAAGACAGACGGCGCGATTGTTACGGCTGATGCGCGCTTCTTGACGGGGTATCAACCGTATCTTGGACGCATCCAGGCATATACGCTGGCCGTGTGGCGCGCCGACCGTCCCAGCGTGCTGATCCTGGTTCATCACAATGATTCAACTAAGTTACAACTACTGACAAGCTGGAATATTACATATCGCGTAGCGAGCTTCACATCAGAACCGGGCTATGATGTACTGGTTGTCACGCCCTTGAATCGTTCGCTTACGCCAACCGAAGTAACCAATGTGACAGGATCGTTCCCTGGCGCATTTT
>DAHVFL010000429.1 GCA_027316975.1 Chloroflexota bacterium
ATAGCACTACCTCACAGCAAGTAGGCTACGAGGCTTCTCAGCGAAATGTGTAATTGTTCGCCTGCTTCCCTCTCTCACACTTCGGCGCCTTTTACAAAACGATCGTTTTTCTGCATAAGACGCTATATGCGGAACTAGTGTCAATATTACATGATTTGTCGTGATTTGTCAAGAAATCCGGTATACTTGTCTAAAAGTCGCGGTAATGGTAAAATCCAGCGAAAAAGGGGAGAATGCAGATGCAGGACAATCGTTTACTAACAACGAAAGAGGTGGCTGATGAATTGAAAGTCTCGGAGAGATGGGTAACAAAACAAATCCAGGACGGCAAACTTCAAGCAATAGACTTAGGCAAAGGCTATCGTATTTACCGGAGCGAACTAGACCGCTTTATCAGAGAAAGACAGACAAAAAGAGATAACGAATAAACCTTTCTGCTTATTTGTGACATTTCAGTGGCATTTGTAATTCGACTGGAACTTATCCACAAAATCAGCATTTCTTTCCCTTGCTTGAAGTCAGGCACCTCCACAGTGTATACGGGCTGAACTCCCTCAATTTTGTGAAATCGAGTGGTTTACTCTATGCTGGGTTTATTTACCAGGTACGAATCTACCATCGGGGGTTTTGTGAGGCGTACTGAAACGCCGTGACACGATTCGGACCACATGCCTTATCGAACCATATCAACGCCTGGCGTGTCATCCCTTCACTTCGTTCAGGGCAGGCTCTGAGCGCAGCGAAGGATCTCGCGTCGGGCACAGCAGATCCTTCGCTGCGCTCAGGATGACATGCAGGGGAGGGAGGGTTATCGGAGAGCCAGGCTACAACGCGAGCGCCCGCACGATGCTGTGCGGGCGTTCTCCCTGTATCCTGAAAAGCGAATGGGAGGGAAGGCGGTTATTCGCCGCCTATGCTTTCAACCTGTGTCTCCAGGTTATAATCAATCACGATATCCGCGTTACGCTTCTCTGCCTGCCCCCAGATATAGAAAACAGCGGTCAGCAGGACAATCACAGCCAGAGGGATAAAATTCGCCAGTTCGTAGGTCGTGCGGTCAAAGCCACTACTGGCAATAGCCGAATCGGTCGGCCAGAGCAGGAAAACGCTGGCGACCGCGGCATAGGCAAATGATAGGACGGTGACAATCACCGCGCCAACCATGCCGCCGGGAACCACGAAAGGACGATGTACGTTGGGATATTTGATACGCAGGGCCAGGTATGACGGGAAAATGAACAGGTACGAAATGGTGGTCGTCGAAATCACAAATCCCAGCACTAACCTGAACAAGCCCGCGATGCTGCCGCTGCTAAAGTAGGTGTTAATGACAACAGCAGCGATCATAGCGACAGAAGCCGTAATACCGGACATCGCGTTCACGACAATGGGAGTGCCATATCGTCCACTGAAGCGGCCCAGCAGGACAGGAGCGGTGCGATCAAGCGACGCGATGGCATAGGTGCGATCCGCGCCGATGATCCAGGTGCCGCCGCTAGAAGCGAGAGCCACGATGAAGGCCAGGGCCACAATCCAGCCGAGGATGGTAGCAAGCTGCGTGGGCAATACACTTGCGACAATTTTGAACGAGTTGAGAAAGCCACTGGCGCTCGATAGGTCGCTTTTTGAAAGGGTAAAGAGGATCACAGTGATGGGGATAGCGTAGGCAATCACCGCAACGATACCCGCGCGGATAAGCGCGCGCGGCACGTCGTGCTGGGGATTGACCATTTCTTCGCCCGCGCCATTTTGCAACTCAAAGCCGACCCAGTTGAAAATCAACACGGGCAAGATAGCGCTGAAGATGAAGCCCAGGTTGCCGGTAGGCACAATATCGTTAAGAGCGATATGCGCGCCGGTCGAACGCCCACCGGTGAAGTAGGCGACAGCCAGCACGACGAAAAGGGCAAAGAGGGCAAATTTCGCGTAGGAGCCGAAGACGGATAACCATTTACCGACGCGCAGCGACAGGATGGCGGACCAGGTAACACCCCAGATGAAGAGCAGGGCAATCACGATTTCTGTAAGCGCGTTGCCTGTCTGGCTTCCGAAGAATTGATAGTCGCCGTTTTGAACCCAGAAAACCTTGATGGCAGCAATGGCTGTAACCGAGAGCGTGCCACCGACCCACAATGGGTTAGAAATCCAGTAGAGCATGGCGGCCAGCGACGCGGGGATGCGGCCAAAGGCCAGTTTGACCCATTCGTATACACCGCCCTCCTGGGTAAAGGTGCTGCCAAGTTCTGACGTAATCAAACCATAGGGGAGAAGGAATGTAACAGCCGAGATAATCAGCCAGGTGAGCGCCTGAGCGCCATTGGAAGAAACGGCACCGAGCGTATCGATACCAATAATACCAGCAATCGTGATAAAAATCATGTCGAAGAGCTTGAATTCTTTCTTAAGCTTCTTCTTCTCCTCGAGAGTCGCCTGGGTCGTGACTTCGCGGATACTTGTATCCATGCGGGAGAGCCTCCTTCACATCATATGGCGATATGACGTAGTTGTTTCAACATGTTAAGCAACATATTGAAGCGGGATGGAAAATGAAGACAACGAAAATAAACGTATTCATGAATGAGTATCAGCTATGTGCTGTAGAGTGTCTGACACCTCCTTTAGCCTTGTTAGTTGAGCCAACTGGTGAAACAATAGAAGCAGGCAATGAGTTCGTAACTCTATCTTGTGTGAGAGTATACCATATAGCACATCAATTTCAAACGTATGAACATAACTTTGTGAAAATTGTGGAGAGAATCACTACCCGGCCATAATCAGGCCGATGCCGATGCCCAGCAATCCGCCCACGATGACCTGTATGGGGGTGTGTCCAATCAACTCGCGCAGGCGTTTTTCGGCAAAAGGCTTGCCCTGAAACGCTTCATCGATCATCTGGTTGAGGATACGCGCCTGGATGCTGACGGCGCGGCGCACGCCCGCGGCGTCGTACATAACAATGGCGGCAAGCACGAAGGCGATGGCGAACGGCACCGAATCGATGCCCGTTACGCGCCCGGTAGAAGCCGCCAGAGCAGTGACAAGGGCGGAATGCGAGCTTGGCATACCGCCGGATGAGACAAGGCGGTTGAAACGCAGCTTGCGGTAGCGAATCAATTCGTAGATAGTTTTCGAGGCTTGCGCAACCAGCCAGGCGATGAAGGCGGCCAGCAATACGCGGTTATCCAGGATCGTCTTCATGAAAAGTTATTTGTGTCCCTCATTTGATCTGTAGAGTGATTGAAACGCTATGCGCACTTATACGCACTAATATATATGAACGCTTATTCAAAGGGCGTAGTTTCAAGTTCGCCCGATTCGCTGGTATGCAGTTGCTGCACGCGCAGTTCTGCTTTCTGCAACAGTTCGCTGCAATGCTGCGCCAGTTTCATGCCCTCTTCATAGAAGTGCAGCGCGCGTTCAAGGGGCATACGCCCGTCCTGTAATGCGGCTACCGCCGCTTCGAGTTGCTCAAAAGCCTCTTCAAAAGATACTGTTTCCATGCTATGAATCTCCTCGATGCCGCCTGCGGCGGCATATGGTATAAGAGGTCTGTGGGCGGTGGCCGCAGGCCAACCGCCCACAGACCTCTTATTGAACTTTTGCGTGTATGTGACCGTCAGTCACCTGGATGGTCAGGTCGTCGCCGGGTTGGACGTGTTGGATGCTGGTGACGATATGCTGGTCGGCGTCGCGG
>DAHVFL010000042.1 GCA_027316975.1 Chloroflexota bacterium
CTACCATACTATACCCTCAACTTCAATTTTTCATAAACACAATGTGCCTGTTTCCTTGCCGCCTGCAGCAGCAGACCTTTCCCTCTGATTATGGCGAGTCGCATTGTGACTCGCCATAAATACAGGCCTATTGTATCATGAAATATGTAGAAAACTTGTTCTAAAAACTCTTGACAATGGTCGGGTTGTGTAGTACAATGAATCTTGTAGAACAAAAGTTCAAAACTAAATATGCTCTCTCATCCCCTATCTTTCTCCTGAACATCCTCTTGTTGCGGTCGGGGGTAATCCCCTCTCTCTCCCCCTCCCGACCGCGTGACGGGAAAGGAAAATCTCCCTCTATTACTTATTCTTGCTCTTTCTTTTCGTCAAGCATTCGCGAAATTTCTGCCAATATATCGCTGGCGTTTAATTCTGGAGGCGTTGTTGGAGCGGTTGGCGGCTCAGGCTCCGGCGTAACCGTATGCGCGTCGCCTGTCAGGTTGCGTGATTGCGCCTTTTCAACCCCCTGTAGAAACTCGGATTCGCAGGCTTCCAACGCCTCCTGAGCGCTCAAGTTGCCATAGAGAATGCGTGGAATCAGGCTGTAGTAGGTGGCGACCGTCTGTATCATTGTGCCAAAGACGAGTTGAAATTGCTCAAAAGAAATAGCCTCATGCGCAAGTGGTATGGCCTCTTCCAGGCGAATTTCGCCGTCATCCAGGTCGAGTCCGAACTTGCCTGGCGTAATGCGATAATTCACTGCCATCAGCGCCTCCAGGCATTCGAGACGTTTGCGGGTTGTTACTCCACTGATATGCGGCACCAGCAGGATCAATTTGCGCGCTTCATCGCTATGCTGCAACCCTATAATCATACGCCATTGGCCGTGTGAGGCGTGAAAAGCCAGTTCGACGGTCTCTTCCTCTTCACTGGTACTCGCAATACGCAGCCCCAGGCGGGTCAGGAAGTCAACAATCTGGGGTATTCCGAAACTGGCAGCCATACAACACTCCTGCGTTTGTAGTAGACAATAGAAAGCAAAAGGGGGATTGGCGATATCCTGTTTATCAAATATCACTCTGTTACAAAAAGTATACCATATCTTTTCAGGCAGAAGAGGAAGCGCCAGTCTTGCGGAAGATTTCGACGAGACTGGCGCTTCTTCTGGTTTGAGGCGGAAAGCTTCCACGAGGAAAGCTTTACTAATAGGAGTGATTAGAAGCCGCTGGCGGCTAGCCAGGGTCCGTTGCCGAGTGAGGCGCGAATCAGCACAATCGGCCCGACGCATTGCGCAGGCAAAGATATTCGTTGCATTTACAAACTCCTATCGTTTTTGCCTGAAGGTATAACAGTCTGAGCCGCATCTATGCAGCCAGAGCAGGGTAGTGTTTGGCGTTATACGTTTCAATCTCCCCTGCCATAAAGGGATACGTGGGTTAGTTACAGCAGCTAAGCAGGCATATTCCAGAAGATACCCCAGGCATTCTGATGCGGCAATGACGCTTTTTGGGATACAATGTTGAAAGTCAATGGTAATGAATGTACCGTATACAGAACTCTCAAGGAGAAGTTCTGATTGGCACCCGGCGGAGGATAAATAATGAGCGAGCAAGGTGAAGAGTTGCGCGGGCCACACCAGGGTTTGCCGGTTCTAACGGCTGGCGATCCCCTGGCAAGCGCGCGAGCGGCGATGATTCTGGTGCATGGACGCGGCGCAACGGCGGCGGATATTCTGATGCTGGCCGAAGAACTGGCGCAGCCGGGATTTGCCTACCTCGCGCCAGAAGCGGCGAACGATGCATGGTATCCGAACAGCTTTCTCGCGCCTCTTGCCAGCAATGAACCGGGTCTTTCATCCGGGCTGGCGCTTATCGCTTCGCTGCTTGAGCAGGCGAACAAGGCAGGCATAGCGACAGAGCGCGTGGTGATTGCGGGCTTCTCCCAGGGCGCGTGTCTCTCGCTAGAATTTGTGGCGCGTCATGCCCGGCGCTATGGAGGCGTAATTGCCCTGAGCGGCGGGTTGATCGGGCCGGATGGTACACCACGCGATTACGCCGGTTCGCTGGATGACACGCCAATCTTTTTGGGGTGCAGCGAGATTGACCCCCACATTCCCAGAGAGCGTGTGCTGCACTCCGCCGAAGTGTTGCGGGCGCTGGGCGGCCGGGTGACGGCGAAATTGTATCCCAGTATGGGCCATACCATCAATAGGGATGAGGTACTTGTGGCGCGGAGCATCGCCAGTGGAGTTGTTGTTTAGCGTCTACTGATGTAGATGTGCTATTGTATCAGGTAAAGTATTGAAGAGGAGTGGAATGTAAACCATGACGAACACACCAGCGACAGGGCGTACTATCCATATTCACCGTCACGCGGCTTCGTCGTAGGGACGCGGGTGGATGCGTGGATGAGTGGGGACCCTTGTGGGCGTCCGCGTGTCTTGTGTATCTCAATTGAGACGCAGGGCGAGGCCTAACCCCAGCCGTTCGCGGCTTCGTCGTAGGGACGCGGGTGGAGGCGTGGATGGGTGGGGACCCTTGTGGGCGTCCGCGTGTCTTCTGTATCTCAATTGAGACGCAGGGCGAGGCCTAACCCCACTCCACCCCGGACGCCCACAAGGGTCCCCGCCCGGCATCAACCCCACCCGCGTCCCTACGGATTACGGCCCATCAAGCTGTTCAGAATCAGCCAGTCCAGTTCTTCATAGTCGCGCTCGGCGATCAGCGCGTCTATTTTTTGCTGGTCGATGGAGCGTGATATTTCTACCAGGCGCAGGAAGGTGCGCAGGCTGTTACGCAGGTGTTTGGTAGCGATGGAGGCGGGTTGCGTGCGAACGGCCTTTACGTCCAGGCCGATGACGCCGACTTGCCAGTACTGGTTGTTGTCCAGCACGCGCACCTGGTTGAAGGCGCGGCGCACATCGACTGAACCGAATGAGCGGTCCTGGTCGTATTTGGGGCCGTTCTGATCGTTGAGGTGGACGCTCCACAGCTTGCCGGACGACATGGCAAAGCTGATCTCGTCGGACGGGTCAAGTCCAGCCAGGATGGCGTGGGCCGATTCCATCAAGACGCCCATTCTCAGCGGGTGGCTGGTTTGATAGGCGAGGGCTATGCCGTGTCCTATACTGGGGATGTAGGACATGTCCATCGGCTCGTTTGGTTTGGGTTCGATGGCGATGCGTATGCGCGCGTCGTAGGTGAGCATCATATTGAGCGCGTCGAGCAATTGTTGCGTGGCGCGCAGAGCATTTTTCGCTTCGCGCATGTAGGTTCCCTCGCGTGCCAGCCACAGCACAACCAGATCTGTTCCCAGTTCGCGGGCGATGTCGATGGTTTTTTTAGCGCGGTCGAGCGCGTAGCTCCTGACTTTTGCATCGTTGGAGGTGAACGCGCCGTCAATGGTCATGGGATGTTCCCACAGGCGAGGCGCGACAAATTCGGCTGTCAGGCCCTGATCGGCGAGACGCTGGCGCATGGCTCGCGCTTGCTGGCGCATTTGCTCTGGTGAGAGATCATCGATGCCGGGCACCGCGTCGTCATCGTGGAATTGCACCATGTCGAAGCCCAGTTCCTTAAAGACCGCCAGTTTGCTCTCGAAGTCCCGCGCCGGGCGCACCGGCGGGCCGAAGGGGTCCGCGCCCTCGTGGATGTTCCACGGGCCAAACGAAAAACGATAGCCGTATTTTTCCATATGCGCCTCCATAATCATGCAGGTTTCAGGTTGTTATGAGATAATGATACCATGAATATTTGACTACCGGTGCCAGGGCGGGGGCTCTGCCCCCGCCCTGGCTATAGAGGAGTTTATTTTCATGAGTGTGGTACCGCGTCTGAACCGGCTTTTGGCGGCGGATGGCAGGTGTTTTGATGTTGCCATTGATCATGGTTTTTTTAACGAACGGTCGTTTCTGAACAATATTGAAGACATGCAGCGCGTTGTACAGATTGTGCGAGATGCGCAGCCGGATGCGATCCAGTTGAGCGCTGGCCTCGCGCCGCTTTTGCAAAATGTGCCGGGGAGGGCTAAACCTGCGCTGGTGTTGCGCACAGATGTGGCGAATGTGTATGGGAAGGAACTGCCGCGCTACCTTTTTAGCCGCCTGATTGAGAACGCGGTTGAGCAGGCGCTCGCGCTCGACGCGGCGTGTGTGGTGGTCAATCTGTTGTTGCTGCCAGATCAGCCGGAACTGCACGCGCAATGCATCGAGAATATTTGTCGCTTGAAGCCATACTGTACGCGCTATGGTATGCCGCTGATGATTGAGCCGCTGGTGATGCAGGTCAATGCGAAGGCCGGGGGGTACATGGTGGATGGCGATATCGATAAGATATTGCCGCTGGTGCGCCAGGCCGTTGAACTGGGCGCGGATGTAATCAAGGCTGATCCGTGTGATGATACGCGAGAGTATCACCGGGTGATCGAGGTTGCGTCCGGTTGCCCGGTGCTTGTACGCGGGGGCGGCAAGACTTCGGATGACGAGATCGTAAGTCGCACCTGCGAACTGGTGCGCCAGGGAGCGGCGGGCATTGTCTACGGTCGCAACGTTATCCAGCACGAACGACCCGCGCATATGGTGCGCGCCCTGATGGCGTTGATACACGATGGGGCGACGGCAGAGCAGGCGATGGCGATGTTACGGAAATAGGCTCATACATTCTGACCATGTCATCCTGAGCGCAGCGAAGGATGACATGACCGGGGGTGGTTGAGAAAAATTCATCAGGAGGTGGGACGACGATTTCGCTTGCTTGACGCTTATTTTCAGGAAAGCAGGATAATGAGGATGCAGAAGCGTGTAATCAACTTTGGCATTACTGGTTGTGGCTTGATGGGGCGCGAGTTTGGCAGCGCGGTGGCGCGCTGGTGTCATTTGCTCGACCAGGATGTGATGCCGCGTATAGTGGGGGTATGTGATAGCAACCCTGCCATGTTGGACTGGTTCACCGAGAATTTCGAGAGCGTCCAGATTGTCACGCAGGACTATCATGATCTGCTGAACTCCGATGCAATCGAGGCGATTTATTGCGCGGTGCCGCACAATCTACATGAACGGCTGTATGTGGATATTATTGAGGCGGGGAAACATCTACTGGGCGAAAAGCCGTTCGGCATCGACATGGCGGCTAACGAGCGTATTATGGCTGCTGTGCAAAGTCATCCAGACGTTCTCGTGCGCTGCTCATCCGAGTTTCCTTTCTATCCGGGGGCGCAGCAGTTGCTGCGTTTCATACGCGAAGAGCGCTTTGGCAAGATCATTGAGGTGCAGGCGGGTTTTTTGCATAGCAGTGATCTTGATCCCAGTAAGCCTATCAACTGGAAGCGGCGCGTCGCCACCAATGGCGAATATGGCTGTATGGGCGACCTGGGGATGCACGTCTTTCACATTCCGCTGCGGGCAGGCTGGTTTCCCCGCAATGTGCGGGCGCTGCTATCAAAGATCGTGACCGAGCGACCTGGCCCCGGCGGGCATATGGAGGCGTGTGAAACGTGGGATAATGCGATACTGGCCTGCGAGGTACAGAACGATGCGCAGCATTTTCCCATGTTGCTGGAGACGAAACGCATCGCGCCGGGTGAGATGAATACCTGGTATTTGCGCATCCTGGGTACGGCTTTTTCGGCAGAGTTTAGCACCAGGTTTCCCAAAACGCTGCGCACGCTGCCTTATACGCCGGGAAGCGCGCAAGCGTGGCACGCGCTCGACCTCGGCTCGGAGTCAGCCTATGCAACCATCACGGGTAGTATCTTCGAGTCTGGTTTATCGGACTCGATTATGCAGATGTGGGCGGCTTTTTGCGATGAACTGGCACATCGCGACGCGATGCGCCAGCCATTTTATTGCGCTACGCCGCGGGAGGCTGCGCAAAGCCATCGTATCATGACCGCCGCGCTGCTCTCCAACCAGGATGGAGCAGTTATAGAGCTAATGAATATGAACAAATAAAACCGGAATTCTGCGAACTGGCGCCCCTTGTCTTGTAGGGACAAGGGGAGGGGTTGAGTGGATGAGGGGGCCTTGTGCTTGTCCTCGTTGGGGTACGACCATCCTGCCTCACGAAACCCATGCGAATCACACTGCCACCAGGATAAGCACAAGGCCCCCACCCATCCCCGCATCCGCCCCTTGTCCCTACAGCACGGGGCTTTCACTGGTAGGTTTCTTGAAATGCGCCAGTCGCCAGAGGTGTCATCCTGAGCGCAGCGAAGGATCTGCGTGCTGCCGGCGAGAGATCCTTCGCTGCGCTCAGCGCCTGCCCTGAACGCAGTGAAGGGATGATACCTCCCACTCGCTGGCTCCTTTCCTAAAAAACCTACCAGTGAAAGACAGGACGGGGGCGACGCGGGTAACTGAACTGCATTCGTTCGTCAAAAACCATCAGGACGGGAATTCATCGTTATTGGAGTGGGCAGCATGGCTAAAAAGAAACGCGCCACTAAAAAAGAATATAAAGTGGTGGTGGCAGGGCATATTTGCCTGGATGTCTTTCCAACGCTCGCGGGCGGCGTGGAGCTTTTCAGGCCGGGGCAGACGGTGGAAGCGGGACCTGTAGTGTTTGCGACGGGTGGCCCGGTATCGAATACGGGTTTGGCGCTGAACAAGCTGGACGTGCCGGTACGCTTGATGGGAAAAGTTGGCGATGATCTGTTCGGGCAAGCCATCCTGCGCATTCTGAATGAGCGCAGCCCCGAACTGGCGGATGGTATGATTGTCGCGCCGGGCGAGGCCAGTTCTTATTCGATTATCCTTAGCACGCCCCACGCGGATCGGATGCTGATCCATGCTCCCGGTTGTAACGCGACCTTTGGCGTCGATGACGTGCGCTTTGCTATGCTCGAAAGGGTACAGCATTTTCACTTTGGTTATCCACCGCTCATGGAGCGTATGTACAGGGATAATGGCGCTGAACTGGCGCTACTCTACCAGCGCGTTCATGAAGCGGGTCTCACAACGTCGCTCGATATGTGTATGCCCGATCCTGAAAGCGCTGCCGGTCGCGCCGACTGGCAGACAATTCTAGCCGCGACCTTGCCATACGTGGATGTATTCCTGCCCAGCGCCGAAGAGATGTTGCTGATGCTGCATCGCCCGCTTTTTGAGCGCTTCGCCGCGCTACCGGATAGCGTCAGGCCGCTGCACCATATTACGCCGCACATGGTTTCAGAGATGGGGCAGCAGTTACTCGACATGGGGGCAAAGATTGTGGCGATCAAGCTTGGGGATCGCGGGTTGTATTTACGCACGGCCACTGCTGATGTACTCTCTCGTATGGGTCGCGATCCGGTAGATGTTGCCGGGTGGGCGGAGCGCGAACTGTGGATGCCCTGTTTCGCCGTCGATGTGGTTGGCACGACGGGCGCGGGTGACGCTACCATAGCCGGCTTCCTGGCGGGATTTGTGTATGGAATGTCGCCGGAGATGTCGCTTGAATTGGCCTGCGCGGTGGGCGCGTGCAGCGTGGAAGCGGTCGATGCCATCAGTGGCATACGCACCTGGTCAAAGACGGCGGTACGCCTGGCAAAGGGCTGGCCGCACCTGCCGCTCGCGTTTGATATTGCCCGGGCGGGATGGCGCTGGCACGCGGAAAACGGCGTGTGGATAGGGCCGGGGGATACGTTTGAGCGAAATGTGGAGCTTTGAAGCGAGTGTGCGGGTAGCCAGGGCGACACGGGGCAGCCAGGGCGACCGCAAGGGTCGCCCGTACAATATACGGGTTTGTGAGACGTTTCGTGGTAGTGTACGGGCGACACTTGCGGTCGCCCTGGGCCTCTTTCTACTCCACCAGCACCATTTCCTTGAACAGCCTCTCCAATGTGTTTTCAGGGTCGCTGCACAGGCCGGAGTGAACGGGTGAGGTTTGAATGATGGTGCTGCGCGGGGACACGAGCCAGTGGAAGCGTTCGGATTGCGACAGGCGACCGATGGAACCGGCCTGCTCGCTCCCCGCGCAAATCAAGGGAATCCTGTCGAGATGCTGGCAAACAAATGCAGGGTCGATGTGCGGGGAGAGGGCGCGAGCGCGCTGCTCATCCAGCTGGATTAACGCGCCGAGGAAACGCCGCGTGCGGCAGAAAAGAATGATGCCGACATTAATGCATTCGCCGCGCTCAACGTGGGGGACAAGCCGCACGAGCGCGTAATCATACGAGTTGCGCGCGGGCATGAAGGGCCTCCTCTACAAAAATGTGCGACGCTTGCAGGCGGTCTACCAGGTACGTGATATAGGCGGTGCGGTGTTCAGCCTCGTCTGTATAAAGCATGTCACCTTCCAACCATGTGCCGGGAATTATATTGACAATGTCTGTGATAATGGTTGGCGTCAGGCGAGCTTTGAGCAATGCATCTGCTTCCGAAAGCTGGCTGGCGGAAGGCAACAAAATGTGATCCTTGATGGGCGTAAAGGGCGAACGGATGTACTTTGTATAGTCATTGCCGGTGTGATGGAAGTAGAGCGAAGCGCCGTGGTCTATTAAGGTCAGGCGCTTATGCCACCACAACATGTTGGTGTTGCGAGGTGTGCGGTCCACATTGCTGACGTAGGCATCAAACCACAGGATGCACGAAGCTAGCAGAGAATCTATACTTTGCGCATCAATGGCATCGAAGGCTACCGAGCCAGGCAGAAAATCAAGGGCGAGATTGAGGCCAGGACTGGCCTTAACCAGCGCTTGCACCTCGAAATCCGGTTCGGAGCGGCCAAGCACCGGGTCAAGCTCCATAAAGACGATCTCCGGCACGGGTAACTGTACAGCGCGCGCGATTTCACCCGCTACCAGCTCGGCAATCAGCGCCTTTGGCCCCTGACCCGCGCCGCGAAACTTCAGCACGTAAAGGCCATCGTCATCAGCCTCGACGATAGCCGGCAGTGATCCTCCTTCGCGCAAAGGCGTGACATAACGGGTGGCAGTTGTTGTTCTGAGCATTGGTATGTTTTCCGTTGTTGAACGATATATCTGGTATGTTTCAGTTTATCATACGATGCTAGAGGGAAGTTTGCTTGCACGAGCGACCAGGGCGGGGGCAAGCCCCGCCCGTACCCTGCTATGCAGTGGGATGCGAAGCCGTACAGGGTACGGGCGGGGCTTGCCCCCATAGGCGCGAACTTAGGTTTTGGCGTATCCGAGGGTTTAAGCCTGGCCTCGGTAGAGGCGCAGCCGCATGGCGTTGACCTGGGGCCGCTTCAGCCGCGCATCCCGGAAGTGTTGCGCACGCCATCCGGTAAAATCGAACTGGCTCCCCCACAGATAGTTGAAGATGTGGAGCGATTGCGAGGCGCGCTTAAGCGAGACGGCAATGAAAGAAGCAATGGACAGGCGTTGTTGATCGGGCGGCGCGATCTGCGCTCGAACAATTCCTGGATGCACAACCTGCATGTGCTGGCGAAGGGCAAGGATCGCTGCACGCTGCACATCCATCCCGACCACGCGGCGCGCCTGTCGTTAGAGGATGGCGAGACCGCCCATGTCACCTCGCGAGCTGGTACGGTCGAGATTCCCGTTGAGGTGACTGACGCCATCATGCCCGGCGTTGTCAGCATCCCGCACGGCTGGGGTCATCGCCTGCCCGGAACAGCTATGGGCATTGCCAGCGAACACGCTGGCGTCAACACCAACATCCTGACGGACGAGGGAGAAGTCGATCCGTTGTCGGGCAACGCCGTACTGAATGGCATACCTGTGACGATTGGCAGGGCAACAGTTATCTAATAAACAGTGTGTAGCGAGACGAGGGCAGTGCTTGCGCTCCCACCCATCCCCTCCACAAGCCCCGCCCCTACAGCAGCATTCCCAGGGATCAGGTAGGGGCGGGAGAAGTTGGGAAGGGTGGTGGGGGCGCTTGCGCCGCCCTCGCTGTCTGTCACGTTGGCTATATGCGTTCCACTGGTCCTTTTAGGGCTTCACGTAACGCATTTTGTACTTGCCCATACTCGTGGGCCTTCTCCTCCAGATAGCGTTCGATGGTAAAGACTCGTTCAAGCATCCGATAGTTATTGGTTTGATAACATAAGGTAGTTGCTTCAATGGCAAGTTTCCCACCATTGGTAATATCTCCACCGCGTACTAATGCCATTGATCTTGCCGTTTTCAGAACTAATCCCCAATGAGCCGTTGCAGGTAGGTGCTTTTCGGCCATATCCAGATACTCTAAGCCCTTTGTCGTTTGTCCTATCCACCCGTAACTTTTCCCGTATTCTTCGTAGACCGCACCAAGATTATAGAGTCCTTTGGTAATCCCTGTATGTGGTGCGGTGCCTAATTCGGTTGCTTCTGCCATTGCATTTTCAAATCCCTGTATGTCTCGCTTTGCCATAAAAGCACGTCCTAACAACTGAAGGGTATTTCCTCGCGCTTCTGCATCCGAGGTTGTATCACATGCGGCCTCAAGATAGGTAATAGCCTCATCTACGTGTCCCTGACGCCGCAACATATCGCCCTCGTAAGTCAGAGCAATATTCAGAAGGAGACCATCATTGAGAAGACGGGCGATGTTTTCCATCTCATGGTAATGCTGAAACGCTGCAGGCACATTTTCGGTGCGGGAGGACTCAGAGGTAATATGTCCTGCTACATGACGCGCGCGAGCCAATCGGCTCAACCAGTGAGCATCCTGCGAAGTAATCTGAAATGAGACGTCGCGTACCAGTTTCTCAACAAAAGCGCGTCCCTCAACATATCGGAGCTGCTGGAGGTATGACCAACCTTCCTCAATGGCCTCGTCTATTTGCTCAAATGTTCGGGGGAGATAAAGAGAAGAAGACAATCCGAGATATTCATAGTCAAGACCCAGGGTGTCAGCAATTCGTTTGAGTTCATCTACCTGCTGTGGGATTTGTCCATTAATCCATCGTCGCAATGTGCGCTCATCTATATGAAGTTTTTCCGCCAAATCTTTTTGTTTGAGATGATGCTCGTTTCGGTAATGTTCAAGCGCTTGACCAAGAGATATACCCAACTGGTTTTTTTCTTCCTTTAGCGCCATAAATGTCCTCTTCCTTATCTTGTTGCGCTTTCATACAGGCGCAATAACGGCAGAACGTGTCCTTTACTTATAAACAGCTTTCCTCAATACTCTAAATAGACCTATTTGACCTCATTATAGCAGGATGGATTGAGTGTGACAAACGAAGGAAAGGAGTTTACTGTATGAATGAGCCTGAATCTAAAAGCGAAGTCGCGCGCATCATGCGACAAATCGACCTGGAACTGGAGGCAGCACAACGCGGATTGCACGGGTTTGCAGCGACGGCGCGGCATGATCTTATCACTGCGCGGATGCAGCGCGGCGGTGAGCGCATTTTGCTTCTGATCGAGGAGGGCAAGCACGAGGAGGCGCGGGCGCTCATGAATGCAGGCAACTGGGAGATAAAAGGACAAGAAACAGACGAAGAAACGACACATGGCGGGATAAGAGAAGATCATCAAGAGAGAGGAATAAGACAAGAAGATAATCAGGGGATAAAAAAGATGAAACAAAGACAGGTGAGTGAGCTACCCACGTTGCCCATCGGCTTCAACGACCTGGCGGTGCTCCGAAGCATCATCAGTGGCTACCTGGCCTACTTGCGCAGGACCGTGGCGCACTCGCAGCACAGGCAGACACAGATGCACCTGTTGGAGGCCATCTATCTACGCTTGACGGGTATCTCTCCTCAGGCGGTGGAGGCGCGTATCTTCCTGAGCGTCGCGGAGGTGGAGGCGTTGAATACCGCCATCCTGGGTTTTGCTGCCTTTGTGCGTCAGAAGGTCTCCCCATCGACGGAACGCGATGAGACCTTGCAGACGTTAGAGCTGTTGCGCCAACACCTGCTCACCATGCTGTGATTGAGCACAAGACGGCTCTCTCCTTCCAGGTCATGTGTAGGGACGCGATTGATCGCGTCCGGATTCGTCTGGTGATTGATGCGGGCGGACGCGATTTATCGCGTCCCATAGGCGTCAAGTTAATGAACTCTCGTAGGAGATCGATGGCTGGATGCCGGGCCGCTTCCAGGGCGGGGGCAGAGCCGCCGCCCTGGAAGTATCTGGTTCGTGTAGGGTACGGGCGACCCTTGCGGTCGCCCTGGCAGCCGGACGAGGCCACTTTCGACCCGGCTTACCTTGACGCCTATGGGGCGTGGGCTTATCCCCGCCCTGGTCAACACATGCTCAATGTCAAAACTTGACCTACACCCTTGACCATGGCAAATATTGACATATAAGAGAAAACCTGCTATAAAATAGCGTATTCTAACTACACGGCAACTATAGCAATGGAGTGTATAAGCGTCGATACGTTGGCGAGAGGCAAGAAGGAGCAAGGAAGCTATGCCAGATATTCGTTACGTCTGCCTGTCAGATATGCACCTCGGCGCGGACAACAGCATTTTGACCGCCATCAAGCCTGGCAGTATCGAAACCGACACCTCGCGCCCCAGCGCGGTTATGAGCCAACTGGCGCTCTGTTTGCGGGAACTGATTGCCCGCAACGAGGGCGCGGAAAAGCCCACGCTCATCCTCAATGGCGATATCCTCGAAATGGCGCTAACCGATGTCAACAAAGCCGCCATGGTCTTCGAACGTTTCATTGAACTCGTCTTCCCACCGGATGGCGAAGCTCTTTTCAAGAAGGACATCCTCTATTTCCCCGGCAACCACGATCACCATATCTGGGAGAGCGCCAGGGAGACCGGCTATTTGAGCTATATTCGCGGCCTGCAACCCGGCGCGGCAATCGATCCCCCCAACCATACCACGAAAATGTTCCGGCCCGATTTCGTGCTAGAGCCGTTCTTAACCAGCCTGCTCCATGTGTATCCGCATTTACAGGATGCCACCGTCAACATCGCCTATCCCAACTATGCCCTGCTCAGTCAAAATGGGCAGAAATGCGTTATTTTCAGTCACGGCCACTACGTCGAGTCTATCTATTCACTCATGACTTCTCTCAATACCATGGTTTTCCCCGACCGCAAAAGACCAACCATCATGTGGGAGTTAGAGGCCGAGAACTTTGCCTGGATCGACTTTTTCTGGTCAACCCTGGGCCGCTCCGGTGACGTGGGACAGGATATCGGCCTATTCTATGCCAAGTTGCAGGATCACAAACAGGTTCAAAAGCTTATCGCCAACTTTATCACCGCCTGGCTTGCCCAGACCAGGCAGTTCAGACTGCTCGCAGAAATTGAAGAGCGAGGACTGGAATGGATGGTGAATTACATTTTCAACAAACTCCACCCGCTAGAAAAACAACGGACGGATGCGGCGTTAAGCGCCGGCGCCCTGAGCGGCCTGCAATGGTTTACGCAAGGCGTGCTGCTCGAACAACTCAAGGCAGAGAACAACTCGGCCATACCACCAGATATCGCCTTTCTTTTCGGCCACACTCACAAACCATTTCAGCAGCAGATGAGCTTTACCGGCTATCCCGCCCCGCTCAAAGTCTACAACAGCGGCGGATGGGTGGTGGATACCGTCAACATCTCGCCCCTGCACGGCGCTGCGGTTCTGCTTCTAGATGATTTGCTCGATACCGTCTCGCTGAGCATGTATAATCAAGCCGTCAACCCGCAAGACTACGCCGTGCGCGTCGAGGAACTGACTTCCCCCGGCACCGCAAACAGCGCCTTCTATACCCGCGTCAACGCCTTTGTAAATAACGCCCGCGACCCCTGGAAACCCTTCTCACAAACAGTGGCCGCAACCGTAGACGTCCACGCCCGGCTCCTGCAAACCAAAATCAATCTGTAATATAAAGGTCAGGTTTGGCGCGAGTATGGATTGGGCAAGCCCAATCCATACTCGCGCCAAACCTGACCTTTATAATAACAACCCTTTTTTGCCCATCGCGCCGCGCAGCAAAGCCATCTCGCCATAGTGAATATGAAGATGCGTAATACAAACCTGCCCTATCGCCTGGAGCGCGGGCATTTCACCCAGTGGCTTGACCGTCACCACACGTTCTGACAAAGCCTTTCCGCCATCAGAAATCGCCGCCAGGTAGGCCTCGTACTCACTCCACGCCTGCTCAACATACTGCATAAAAAGCGCCGTATCCGCTATTTGGAAAGCGCGCGCCTCCTCCGTTGCCATGCCTGTTCCCTGCGCGCGCGGCGGCAATCCCAGCCGCTCGTGCCAGTTGCCCTCCGCCCACAAAGTCGGGCGGCCCTGCAAAATAAAGCGCAGGATGTTATCCTCGGTGCGCGCCGAATGCCACACCAGAAAAGCGGTGTTGTTCGTATTCCCCTCGATAGTATAATGCCACTCTTCAGGTGTCAGACCTTCAAGAGCAATGCGCATCCACTGGTGCAAACGGGTCTGCTCCACGCGGAAAAAGTCGATAATGTCCATAATTTTACCTCCCTCGTGATCTTACAGACAATTATACATCAAGTGCTCGTTGACCAGGGCAGGGGCAGAGCCGCCGCCCGTACCCTATACGGGACGTACTCAGGCTTCGTGTAGGGTACGGGCTGTAGCTCTGCCCCTGCCCTGGAAGCCGGACGAGGCTACGGGCTGTAGCTCTGCCCCTGCCCTGGAAGCCGGACGAGGCCAATTTGATCCGGCTTAACTTGCCCCTGCCCTGGTCATGTTTGCAACCAGCCATTGGCAACCCTGCCATGCACGTGATATATCACATACATATCATGTTTCCTGTCTCATCTTATCGTTACACCTTGAGAAGTCCATGTGTAGGGACGCGATTGATCGCGTCCGCTTATTCAAAGGCGGCTGAACAATTGCAGACCCCTCTTCCATTCGCAGCATCAAAGCCGCCGTGCAAGTTGACCTGACCTTCCTCATAATCGAGGTAATCGTCTTCCTGGTGCTGGCCGTAATCGCCATTGCCAGGGACGGCAGCGGCAACTCCTTGAGCGTCTTTACACCCGCCGCGTCACCCACTGGCTTTTCCGGCGTGGGCCTGGGCGTCGTCTTCGGCATCCTCTCCTTCATCGGCTTTGATGCAGCCGCCACGCTCGGTGAAGAAACGAAGAACCCCCGCCGCAACGTGCCACTGGCAGTTGGAGGCGCGCTCCTCTTCCTCTGCACCCACTTTGTACTCCCCCACTTGCTCAAACAGGGCGGCGGGCGTATCATCAATATTGCGTCACAGCCAGGCTACATCGGCGATGTCATGCTCTAACGCCATGCATTATCCGATGATTTTTCCCGATCACCACCGCTCATGTCATCCTGAGCGCAGCGAAGGATCTCACTACCGGGCCAGTCAGACCCTTCGCTGCGCTCAGGGTGACAAGACATTCTCGGTAGTGGTTGGGGAAAATCCGTAGGGGCGGGGGTGGATGACGATGGGTGGGGGGACGCTTGCGTCGCCCTCCCGCTATAACTCACGTATCTACGAAAAAGAAGGACAAGAAGACCATGAATAACGCAGAAGTCATCGAACTGGCGCAGAACGCCCATGTGCAACTGGTGCGCTTCCTCTATTGCGATCACAGCGGCGTGACACGCGCCAAACAAATCCACGTCTCGCACCTGCCGCACAAGCTGCGCGAAGGGCTGGGACTGACACGCGCCCAGATGGCAATGAACCTGCTCGAACAACTCATCGACATCGAGGGCATGGAACCGGTCGGTGAAATCCGCCTCGTGCCCGATCCCGAAACCTTCAGCGTGCTGCCCTGGACGCCCGCCAGCGCCAGTCTTATTTGCGACCAGTTAGATCACACCCACCTCAACTGGGGTGCCTGCCCTCGCTCATTCCTCAAAGATATGCTAACACGCGCCGCGCAGCAAGGCATCAAGGTCGAGGCCACATTTGAAAACGAGTATTACCTCGCTCGCGAAATTGACGGCGCGTATATCCCCTTCGACCATGCCCCCGTCTACAGCTCAATCGGGCTGGACCTCTCAGCCCGCATCATGCGCGATATCGTACAGGCCCTGACCGGGCAGGGCATCGTCGTAGAACAGGCCATCAACGAGTACGGCCCCGGACAGCAGGAAATCTCCATTCGCCATAGCGAGGGCGTGCGCGCCGCCGACAACCAGATCAAGTTCCGCGATACCGTGCGCGGCGTCGCCTTGCAACATGGCCTGCTGGCAAGCTTCGCCCCCAAACCATTCCCGCAGGATATTGGCAGCGGCAGCCACGTCCACTTTAGCCTCTGGGACTCCGAAAGCGGGCGCAACCTGCTCTACGACCCGCAGGACCCACGCGGCCTGAGTTCGCTCGGCCGTCACTTCATCGCCGGCATTCTCGAACACCTGCCCGCCCTCATCGCCCTCACCTGCCCCAGCTACAACTCGTACCGCCGCTTGCAGCCCCACATGTGGAGTTCCGCCTACACCGCCTGGGGCTTCGACAATCGCGAGGCGGCGGTGCGCGTCGTCTCGCCCTTCTGGGGACGCGAAGAACAAACCTACAACCTCGAACTGAAATCCGTAGACGGCAGCGCCAATCCCTACACCGCCCTCGGCGGATTGATCGCCGCCGGCTTAGACGGCATCTCACGCCAGCTCAAGCCCGGCGCGCCCTGCGAACACGAC
>DAHVFL010000430.1 GCA_027316975.1 Chloroflexota bacterium
ACCATGACTTATGTAATTACTCAGCCATGTATCGGCGTAAAAGATGCATCTTGTGTGGATGTCTGCCCTGTCGATTGCATTCATCCCACTCAGAGTGAAGCAGAGTTTGACTCGGCTGAGCAACTGTACATCAATCCCGACGAATGTATCGACTGCGGCGCGTGTGAGCCAGCTTGCCCGGTGACAGCCATTTTTGAGGAGTCGTCAACACCCGAAGAGTGGAAGCAGTATATCAAGATTAACGCGGATTTTTTCAGGAGTTAATGTGGTATAATTCTACGCGAAAGTTGTCTACTCATTATTTCTGAGGGAGCAACCTCCATGCCAATAACACGTCGCAAACGAGCTAACCCACCCGATCAACCTGAAGGCAATAATAATCATGTGACGGAGCCTGCCGCGCAGGGTACGGAACCGATTATAGCGGAGCCAGCTCCTCCGGCACCGGCGGAAAGTGTGGCCCCGCCTCCTGCCCCTGCGCTACCCGAGCGGGCAGACAGTGTTCCACCAACGCCGACTCGCTTTGCAAACCCGTCCATGGCGAATGGCGACCGTTCAGAGTACGCGCCCGCGCCTCAAATTGAGAGTGGCCGGCGCACTGCGCGAGGCGAACTCTTCCGCCGACCGCCGCAGCCGCCGGCTACGCCTGCGCAGCCAGTAGCTGCGGCGGCTACACCAGCGCCGACTTTGCAACCACCTGCGCGTGAAATTTCGCTGCCGCTGGGCAACCTGTTGCACCTGGCTTATAATCCCGGTTATACCGGATCAGACGAGTCGCGTAGTACGCTCCTGCATCACCTGGCCGATGAAAGCAAAGCTGGTGGCCGCGCGCGCTGCTGGAATTGCGGCTCCATCGCCATTGCGTATGACCGGTGGAATACGCGCAGCAAAACCTTTGGAGAAATAGGCATCGCTTTTTGCGAAATTTGTGGTGTCTGGAGTGTCATGTAGATACGTAGCATACTTGTTTCTGAAGGGGAACAACCATGACACAAAGTCAGGGGGAACGCGAACCACGCCGTTGTCCGCGTTGTGGTGGCCGCATGGTCAAACCAACGGGAAGCGCGCTCTACTGGCACGCGGATAACAACCATCCACGTTGTGATATCACCAATATTGTTGATTCGCTCGAGGTCACTCTGACCAGCGTCAATGCTTCCACCGAACCACCCAGAGGGCGGCCCAGGAAAAAATGATACGGTATACTACGGCGTGCGAACCTGCAACTCAGCGCAGGCTCATTCGTAATAATAGTATGAGTTATTGGCGAACGTTCTCTTCAAGAACTTTGTTGAGAAGTGTTCAATCACGAGGTTTACCATGTTTAATCCAAGAATGAATGATAGATATGGCGGTGGATTTGGCGGCAGGCGCGGCGCTTTCTCCTCCCGCTATCAATATCAACCCGCTGCCCTGGAGTATGCAACCGCTGAGACTGCAAGCGGCCTGATTAGTAAGGTGATGGGCTTGCTGGCGTTCTCGTTCCTTTTTGCCTTTATTGGCGCAATTGTCGGGGTCGCAATAGCGCTGCCGTATACTGCCACCTTTCTCGTGTTCATTGGCGGCTTCATTGTGTTGATCGCGCTTAACTTTGTCATTAATAAGCCGGGGATCAATATATTCCTGCTCTACCTTTTCACTTTCCTGGAAGGGTTAGGGCTGGCGCCGCTCATTTCATTGTACCTGGCTGCTAACCTGGGCAATATCCTGGGCGAGGCTTTCCTGATTACGGCGGTGACATCGTTCGGCCTGGCGGCCTATTCCTGGACGACCAAACGCGATTTCTCCGGTCTGGGAAGCAAGCTCTTCCTGGGCCTGATCCTGCTGCTGGTCGCCAGCCTGGTAAGCATCTTTTTCCAAAGCACGTTCTTTGTCTTCCTGATCAGTGTAGCTGGTGTGGGCCTTTTCTCGGCCTATCTGCTGTACTATGTGCAGCGAGCTAAATACATGGCTGACACGTTGCCCAATGCTATTGGCCTGGCCGTCTCGATCTTCATCACGATATTGAACCTGTTCATCTACATTCTGGAAATCTTGACCATTCTCCAGGGTGGCAATCGTGGCAGGCAGTAAATGCAAGCGACTGGTAGAGGAATAAAGACAGCGCTCGCTGTGTTCATGTAAGTAGTTGAGGCGTTACCAATCAGCAATTCAATGATGAAAGTGAGTGTAAAACATAATGGCAGACCATGAGAATCTGTTTCATGTAGTGGATGCGGATTTCGAGACTCGCGTGCTTAAGTCCGATGTTCCTGTTGTCGTAGACTTCTGGGCCACCTGGTGTCCGCCTTGCCGCGCTATTGCCCCGATCTACGAGAAGTTGAGCGACGAATATAAAGGAAAAGTGGCGTTTGCCAAGATGGATACCGACCAGAATGAGCGCACGCCCATGACCTATGGTATCCAGGCCATCCCGACGATGATCGTCTTCAAGAACGGCAAAGAAGTTGACCGCGTGCTTGGCGCAGACCCCGCCAGCTTGAAGAGAAGCCTGGAAAAAGCCGCCAAATCCAGCGCGCTCTAATGCGCAATGTATGATAAGAAAAGTGGCGCATCGCCTGCGGCGACGCGCCACTTTTCATAGCGGGTCTCCGTCCTTCAGGGAAATTGTAGGGACGCGATTCATCGCGTCCGCCCTGGACGAGTACTGACGGGAGCGGACGCGATGAATCGCGTCCCTACAATTTCCCTTATTTTTCACCCGGAAGGATATAGACTCTTCATAGCGTACATATCGACACGAATGGTGATTTATGCTATAGTCATGGCACTGGTATCTATCAGGTTGTTTTTTACATAAGTTGTCTGGACATAAGGGGAACCGTATATGCCAACACTTGAACGTTCTAACCCGTTACCGCTGTACTACCAGTTGAAAGAGGTGCTGCGCCAGCAGATACAGGCTGGACATCTTGTTCCACACAGCGCGATCCCATCAGAACCAGAACTCGTTTCGAGCTACCATGTCAGCCGCGCCACGGTGCGCCAGGCGCTGACGGAACTGGTGAACGAAGGATTGCTGTATCGACAACACGGCAAGGGTACGTTTGTCTGCGACCCACGCGCGCAACAGATGGTAAGCGAGCTTACCAGCCTTACGTCGGAGTTGCAGCGGCGCGGCAAACGCCCCGGCGGCCTGCTTTTGCTCAGCGAGCTGACACGTGGCTCGGAAGCTCTGCGCAAGCAGTTGCGCCTGGCTGACGAAGAGCAGGTGGTGCGCCTGGAGAGATTGCGCTCGGCGAATGGTCAGTCCATCGCTTATGAAGTGGATTACCTGCCCTATCCCCACGCGCTCAGTATTTACACGCGAGCCAGAGAGCTTGCCGAGGGTTCGCTTTACCAGTTGATGGCCTCCGAGGGACTTATTCCCGCTATCGCGGAACAATCCATCAAGGCTGATCGGACGACGGCCCGTGAGTCGGATGTGCTGGGGGTGCCAGCAGGCGAGGCTGTCATGCGGCTGCTTACGACTGTTTCAGACCCGACCGGTTTACCCATCGCCATCTCTGACACCATTTTCCCCGTTGGGCGTTTCGAGATACAGCTTACGTTGCGCGTGGCGAAATGATCGCTTGCCTATGGGAAACCAGGGCGGGGGCAAGCCCCGGTCATCTCGCAATAAGATGACATTCCTGGTCAACTGGGCTTGCCCCCATTCACGCTTAGTGCTATAGTTCCAAAAGATGTGGACAT
>DAHVFL010000431.1 GCA_027316975.1 Chloroflexota bacterium
TTTCAAAGTACTGGAGGCGCAGACTCGTTTCCAGGTCGAAGGAATCAAATGGGACGAGCTTCCTCCTGATTTGCAGCGGCAGGTAGATGAGCAGGGACTTGAGCGAAGCGAGATCGACTTTGAGGGTAGCGATTTAGAGCGCAAAGTCACCAATACCGGTACAAATGATCGCCTTGTCGATGAGTTTGTCGATAGCTGCCGTAAAGATGTCAATGGGATTCCGGCGAAAAGTATTATTTTCGCTATCAGCCATAAGCATGCTATCGAACTGCTGAAAAGCTTTAACCGGCGTTATCCCGATTGGCAGGCACAGGGGCTGGCCGAGGTGATTGATAGCCGCATGGAACGCGCCGAAAAGACGCTTGAGGATTTTAAGCTCAAAGATATGCCACGTGTGGCGATCTCGGTTGATATGCTAGATACTGGTATTGATGTACCCGCTATTCAAACGCTGGTCTTTGCCAAGCCGGTCTTTAGTCAGGTGAAATTCTGGCAGATGATCGGACGAGGCACGCGGCTCTGGCGCGATCCGCTAACAGGGGAGCGCAAAGCCGATTTCCTGATCATCGATCATTGGGAAAATTTTAAGTATTTTGACAAAAATCCCGAAGGGGAGATTATTAACCCTGGCGAGCCACTGCCTGCTCGCCTGTTTCGCGCCCGCCTGCGCAAACTGGCTCTCCTGCGCGAACGTGATGACCAGGTGATGATCGAGGTCACGCTTACTCAATTGCATACTATGCTCGAACATCTCCCACGCAACAATGCGCGTGTGCGCGAGTACAATACGCGGCTGGATACTTTACAGGCCGATGTTACCTGGATGCGAGAGGATATCACTGCGCAGGGTCATCTCTCTCGTGCCATCGCTCCTCTGATGCGTTTCTTGCAGGCTGATCCGTCCTCTACGCTGTTTGAATTGCACACTGAGAACCTGGCAATCGCTTTTCTCGAGGGACAGCAGGAGACGATAGAGCGGCTGCGGGTGCAGATCGAAGATGAACTACGGCAAGTGGCCCGCGATCTGCCGGAAGTGCGCGCTAAAGAATCTATACTGGCCTGGGTGGAGAGTACCGATTTCTGGACACATTTGAGTCTACAGCATATACTGGACCTCCAGATACAACTTTCACCCATCATGCGCTATCGACAGTCGGAGCAGCGCACCATCATTAAGCTCTATCTGCCGGACATAATGAAGCGGCGGCGCTGGATTACCTACGGTCCTGCCGGTGAGGGTGCGTTTGTCGAGCATTATCAGGATGAGGTTGAGGCACACGTCAAAGAGCTGGCTGAGCAGGTACCCACGCTGGTGAAAATTAAGCGCAGCGAAATACCGGACGCGCAGGAGATGCAAGCACTTGCTGAGGTGCTGAATACGCCTGATCTCTTCATTCGCGAAGAAATCTTGCAACAGGTCTACGAAAATCCTGAGATGCGCCTGGTCGATTTTATGCGACATATCCTGGATGTCCAGCGCTTTCCCAGCAGAGAGCAGCGTATCAAAGCCGCCTTTCAGCGCTACGTGGGAGCACATCCCAATCTCACGGTAGTGCAGCGCAGTTTTCTCTACGCCGTGCGCGCTCTGCTCATCCAGCGGGCTGATGAGCAAACGGCTCTGACCGTCGACCAGCTCTCACAGGCTCCCTTTAATCGTATAGGAAAGATCGAAGAGTTATTTAATGACCACGAACTGGCCGAACTCTTAGACTTTGCCAATACCGAAGTGGCATAATCAGGTAGTAGGGAAAACAGTAGAAAGTAGCAGGAGAGAGCCATGCTTTCGCCCAAGCTAAGACAACAGGTCTCCGCCCTCTGGGATATGTTCTGGTCAGGCGGCATGACCAATCCGCTCACATCGATTGAGCAGATTACCTATTTAATCTTCCTCAAGCGCCTTGAGCTGCTGGATGCCGAGAGGCGTGAAGCCGACAAACCTTCGCTTTATGGCCGCCGCTCCGACTGCGACTTAGAACATCACCCGCTAGATAAAGAAGCTGAGGTTGACCAGCAGCTTCCTCCCCATGTTCTTGATCCTGCTCCCTATGCTAAATGCCCTGGACATGGCACCTGTCGCTGGTCCTATCTGCGCTACCTCTCAACATCTGGCGGCAGTAAAGGCCAGCACGTGATCACCCCCTACGATCATATGAACACCTATGTTTTCCCCTGGCTGCGCGTCTTGCATAAAACGCTGGCCGCCTTCAACCATAACGCGAACGGGGAGCACATCCTGGACGCGCCTATGGACGATGCCTTTTTCCTCTTCCCCAAAGACAAAACCGCCATTTTTCAGAACGCGATTGAGATGGTGGACAACCTCTTTAAAGACCTAGGCCATGCCGGCGAGAACGATATCATGGGCGACCTCTTCGAGTTTCTACTCAGCGAGATAGAAACCTCCGGCAAGAATGGACAGTTCCGCACGCCGCGCCACATTATCCGCTTCCTGATCCAGCTGCTTCAACCGGAGGTAGGCGATTTTATAGCCGATCCGACTGCCGGCACAGCCGGTTTCTTAATCAACACCATTCAGTACCTCAAGCAAGAATATACCTCCGAAGAATCGCTGGTACTGGAATGGGATGGCACGCCACACCGCACGTATGGCGAGAGGATTCTGGAACTCAAGGCCACCTGGGAAGATATTATTCAGGGTAAGTATTTTGTGGGCTACGACAACGAGCGGACTATGGTGCGTATCGGCTGGATGAATATGATCCTACACGGTATCGATACTCCCCATATCGTGCTGCGTGATAGCCTGGGCCGCTCGTTGCCCGATACGGAGAGCGGCAAGTATGACCGCGTACTGGCAAATCCACCCTATACCGGCACAATCGACAAGAAAGATCTCCATAGAACGCGTTTCCCCAGCAATCCGCGTAAAAGTACTGAAGCGATTACCAATAAGAGCGAGCTGCTCTTTACCTGGCTGATTCTCGATCTGTTGGCTCCTGGCGGCAAAGCGGCAGTTATCGTGCCCGAGGGAGTGCTTTTTAATTCTTCCAACGCACATAAGGAGTTGCGCCGCCAGTTGCTCTTTGAGCATAATCTCGAAGGCGTTATCTCGCTGCCCGCAGGCGTCTTCAACCCCTATACCGGCGTCAAAACCTCCGTGCTCGTTTTTCAGAAAGGCAGCGAGAAAACTGCGAAAGGAAAGCCGCCACGTTCCCAACAGGTCTGGTTCTACGAGGTAACGCACGATGGCTATGACCTGGGGGCCAAACGTAATCCCGATTACAGCCGCAACGACCTATGGGATGCGCTCTACAAGTGGCCTGAAAGGCAGGCACCGAGCAGGGGGTATTACCAGCCTCGTCTCTACGATGCACGCTGGCGGCTGCTCGATGATGCCCTGCTCAAAATCTTCCCCGAACTGCGTCACGGCTTTACATCAGGGCGCGAGTACGGCATTGATGAACTCTTCCGTTTCCCCGATCCCAATCCAAAACTGGCCGAGCAGCAGGTCAGTGAACAGCAGCGCCCGCTGATCGAGCGCCTCTACCAGCAGCGCCTGGATGTTAGCGAGGCCTGGCTGGTCGCCGCAGCCAATCCTGTAAGGAATGTACGCGCAGCCTTTGAGCAAGATCTCAGCGCTCTAGACCGGCTTTTCCGCGAGATGATGGATGCCATGCTAGAAAACAAACGCGAGTGGAAGGCCAATACTACTTTTGGGCGCGATAAACT
>DAHVFL010000432.1 GCA_027316975.1 Chloroflexota bacterium
GCTTTAGCCTCTACGATCATGTGCGTCACCTGCTCTCCGACGATCCCAAAGTCAAAGCGGTAGGGCTAAATGGGGGATTAGATATCTGGCTCTACCGCAATGCGCAAAGCATTCTGGAATGGGCGGGCAGCGCCAGGGACCTCCAGAAATCCGGGAACGTGAGTCTCATACGCCGCCAGCTTGCGCGTATCATCGATTACCTCGACGGCACCTATTATAACCGGCAAGACCTGCCAGGTGTGAATCTACTCGTGAACCCAACCGTTGCCAAAATTGGCCTGCTGACGTTCGATGCGGTGCTTCAGGTGAATAACCCCGGCTATCTGTATCATATCGGCACGCACCTGCGCAATGTAGCTGCGCTTCCACAGGCAGACCCGCAGCAGAAAGCGCTTGCTATTCAGATCAGCAGGGCCATTAACGCGGTAAATGGCTGGTACCAGACCGTGCGCGCCGATATACTCCAACTCTATGCCATGAGCGATGCGCAGTTGTTGGGCAGCCAGGGTCGCCCGCTTCTGAACGAGGTGGCGACACTGGCGAACAGCGCATTTGTCGGTCAGATCGATTCGCAGGGCCAGGTCATTAATGGCGTGGTACAGATTCACTATGCCATCCAGCGACTGGCAACCTTTAACGTTAAAGCCTGCCGCGCGAGCAGTCCCTGCCCGTCACTGACATAATACACCACGAAGAGGAGACAGCAATGAGCACAGAATCACTCCGGCGGCTCGGCAAATACGAGTTGCAAGCAAGACTGGGGCATGGGGGCATGGCCGAGGTCTGGAAAGCCCGCGATACCGGGTTGCAACGCTTTGTCGCTATCAAACTGCTCCACGCCAATCTACAGGCAGACCCCGACTTTGTGGCTCGTTTCCAGCGCGAAGCGCAGGCTATTGCCTCTCTGCGTCACCCCAATATTGTCCAGATTCATGACTTCCAGGTCTCGCTTCCCCCTGAGTCACCCACTCCCACACCCTATATGGTGATGACATACATTGAAGGACCGACATTAGCAAAGCATATTGCCAGCACCTCCTCTCAGGGAAAAATCCCTTCGCCCGTTGAGATCGTCAACACCTTTACCTCGATCAGCCAGGCCGTAGACTACGCCCACCAGAAAGGCATGATTCACCGCGACATCAAACCCGCCAATATCTTACTCGATAAGCACAATACAGAGCGTAACCCCATGGGCGAACCCATTCTCACCGACTTTGGGCTTGCCAGGTTGCTGGGAGTATCCGCCAGTACCCTTTCAGCTACCCGGCCAGGCACACCCTTGTATACCTCGCCAGAACAGGCTCGCGGCTACTCTGGCAACGAGCGCAGTGACATCTATTCACTCGGCGTCATTCTGTATGAAATGGTGACAGGTGTGCAGCCATTCCGGGGCGATAGTCCCATGGCAGTACTGTCGCAGCATCTCAATACCACGCCAACCTCTCCGGTGCTGCTCAACCCAAATATTCCACCCGCGCTCACAATGGTCATTATGACCGCCCTGGCCAAAGACCCGAACGCGCGTTTCGCCCGCGCCACCACCATGACTGCTGCTATAGCCGAGGCGCTGCATGTCCCACTTCCCGATGGCAAGGGTCAGCCCGCATACCCGCCGGATGTGCGCAATATGCCCACCTACATCAGTTCACCTGCGCATCACATTGAGACAGGCGCGTCTCCCTCTTACACACCGGCATTTACACCCTCTTCTTCCTCTCTACCGCCTTACTCCAGCAGCACGCCATCCGAGATGGCAGCCTCCGGCGGCTCTGGAGCCGTATTGCCAGCGCGATTGACGCCACAGCAACCCACCCCCTTACCCCCCACAGCCTCGTCAACTCCCTGGCAACCCTTCATAGCATCCGCATCCGGTGGAGGCGCGGCGGGAACTTCACCAACCAACGTAATTCAGCCACCGCCTGGATCGGCTCCACCTCTTGCCCTTCCATCACTGCTCCCAACACGGACAAAGAGGCGTTGGAAGACCCTTTACACGGTTCTTGTGGCGCTCGTCATTCTCGCCCTGCTCGGTTCGGGGCTGGGCGCATATTTCATATTCTTTCAAAAGAATAACCCACCTGTCGCCTTGCAGGTTCCGGGCGGACAGGCTGTTTTTCTCAGCAGCGGGCAATTCAACTCTGGTACCGCCCAGGGTATCGGCGACCAGCTACAAATTAACCTGCGCAACATTCCCGACCCTCAACCCGGCAAAAGCTATTTTGCCTGGTTGCTCGCTGATAAACATCCACAGGTAGAACAGCAGACGCTGCAACCCACGCTACAATTCACGCTGCCGCTTTTGCTGGGAAAATTACCGGTAAGCAGGGGAACCATCAAGTTCTCGTACACCGCCCCCGATTACGGTAACTTGATCTCAGTGGCTAGCCGGATGCTAATAACTGAAGAGAACACCAATGGCACGCCGCGCGGACCAGCCGCCGACCGCAGCACATGGCGCTACTACTCAGAGATACCGCAAACGCCGTATGGGAACCCGGCTTTGAGCGCGCTCGATCACATCCGGCACCTTTTCTATAAAGAGACTGTGCTGCCCGTGCTGGGATTAGCCGGTGGATTAGATGTCTGGCTCTTCAGAAATACGGAAAAAGTGCTCGAATGGTCCATCAGCGCGCGAGACGATTACCATCCCTTTGTCTCAGATCCGACAACCATCCACAGCCTGTTTGTCTTTATTCTTGATTACCTGGACGGCTCGCCAAATGTCGCTCTCGATGTACCGGGCGGAATCGTTGCCGCCGACCCCATCATTTCGAAAGTTGCACTACTCTCCGTGGTGCCCGCGCAAACGAATCTGTCGGATGTGACCCGTAACCCGCCCGGCTACGTGGATCACCTCGCCCTGCATCTCAATGGCGTAGTCCAGGCTCCCGATGCCACACCACAGATGCGCAAGCTTGCCACCCAGATCATCGAGGCCCTGAATTACGCCAAAACCTGGTTAAAACAGGTGAGAGGATACGCGCAGCAGCTTGTCAAAATGGACGCGGTTCAACTTGCGCAGCCTTCCGCCCTTACCATGCTCGACAACATGCTGACAAACGCCACCTACGCCTATATCGGTAAACTCGATCCAAAAACCGACCAGGTTGTGCCAGGAGTGCTACAAGTTCACTATGATGTTCAACAGCTCGCAACCCTTACATTCACATCGAAGCTGCCACAAAATATATGAGTCTACCAGGAAGGGGTGCGAGCTATTTCTTTGCGCGGCGCGTGAAGCCAGAGAGAACAGGACGACCATCCCGGTTGCTCCTGCCCAACCAGGCCTATCGCTCCTGCCCAACCAGGCCTGTCATCCTGCCCAACCAGGCCTGTCATCCTGCCCAACCAGGCCTGTCATCCTGAGCGCAGCGAAGGATCTCCGTGCGGCACGGCGAGAGATCCTTCGCTGCGCTCAGAATGACACCTCTGGCGACTGCCTGTTGTAAAAAACCGACCAGTGAAGGGCGGGGCTTGTCCCCGCCCTGGTTAAATGAGAGGCATCACAAGTATATGGAGATTGAACGGCTTGGCAAATATGAATTGCTGGAACGCCTGGGGCGCGGTGGCATGGGCGAAGTATGGAAAGCTCATGACACCGGGTTGCGGCGCTATGTAGCAATCAAGCTGCTTCACGCCGATTTACAGGCCAACCCCGATTTTGTCACACATTTCATGCGCGAG
>DAHVFL010000433.1 GCA_027316975.1 Chloroflexota bacterium
CGAGGGTGGGGTTGGTGATTGGGGTGAAGTCGTAACAAGGTAGCCGTACCGGAAGGTGCGGCTGGATCACCTCCTTTCTAGGGAGTCCGGCTCCTCTTGCGCAAGAGGAGCCCATCCCAGGTCGATCCTCTCTTTCTTTTCACGAGAGTAGAGGTACCTGAATACATGAGTGTGTCCTGTGATAGGCGAACGCGCACTTTGTCAAGCCTTACCACTCTTCAGTTGTCCAGAGTCACGATGTTCCGCGCCATTTGAGGGCTTTTAGCTCAGGTGGTTAGAGCGCAGTCCTGATAAGACTGAGGTCCCTGGTTCGAGTCCAGGAAGGCCCACCCTGTTTGAGGGGACGTAGCTTAGTTGGAAGAGCGCCGCCTTTGCACGGCGGAGGTCAGGGGTTCGAATCCCCTCGTCTCCACCACGGGAAATCCCTGGCCGTATTCGAGAGAATAGCTCTGCCATAGCAGGCAAAGCGCTACATGTTTACGGCACCGGACCGGCATGTTCCTCGACATGTAACCCCTCGTTCTCTTCAAGGTGCAGGCCGATGCGTCTGACCAGGGCCGGGCTGACAAACACGATGAGCAGAGTACCAGGCAACGCTTTTTCTGTAAGCAAGTGTACGGTATTCCTCAGATGTTGTCAAGCGCTGCTACCTCCATCAAGTGCGATGTCGCCCCCATACGTGAGCATTCACGAGGTTCGTTGGTCGTTCGCCCCGTAATATGCTGGCAATCTGCTCGCAAGCCATGACCTCCATGCGTAGAAAACCAGCGCCCGTATACGAGGCGATATGCGGCGTGCAAATAGTAGTGGGTAGCGTGAACAGGGGGTGATTGGTCATCGGCGGTTCAGGATCGAACACATCCAGGGCCGCGCCTGCCAGGTGGCCTGAGCGCAATGCGTCCAACAGGGCCGTCTCGTCGATCAAGGTTCCACGCGCAGCATTAATCAGGTAGCTTCCTCGCGGCATGAGGCTCAGCGTTCCAGCGTGCATGAGATGATAGGTTGCAGGCGTAGCAGGACAATGCAGAGAAACGACTTGAGCGCGCGGCAATAATTCCTCGAGCGAAGGAACCAGTTCTACTCTCAATGTGCTGGCTCGTTCGGATGTGGTATAAGGGTCAAATGCCAGCGCCTTCATCCCCAGCGCCTGCGCTATGGTCGCGACGCGACTCCCAATACGTCCCAGACCAACCAGCCCCAGAGTGGCCCCATATACCTCAAAACCGGGTGTCAGTTCCCGAAGTTCCGGGAATGGGTGTCCTGAGCGCAAGATGTTATCGGTCAGGGTAACATGCTTGCACAGATTGAGCAGCAGGGCAATGGTGTGTTCAGCCGTAGACTCGGTCGGCCCATCAGGGGAATTGATCACCATGATGCCGCGCTGAGTGGCCGCGTCCAGGTCGATACGATCCACGCCAATACCCGGACGCGCGATAACGCGCAGCCGGGGACCAATGCGATCCATCATATCGCCCGTCACAAATGTTGAGCCAGACACTATAATCACGTCAGCATTTGCTGCCTCCACCGTCCAATCGTTGCGCTCGCCGGCGACACTGGTAGAAATGGAGGCCAGGCCCTCCAGTACGGCCACAGCCTCCGGTCGCAGCGCTCTACCCGTCCATACAAATGCCTGCGGCATCGACCGTATCTCCTCTCCATCCATGCACGAGCCGTGCGCAAGTTCCGCGTAGCTTCTGCCATCATGCTACTGATATCCGTCGTCACGCTAATCATCTGGAAGCCCTGGCGTATTCGTTCGGCGGCGGCCTCGCCGTTGCTGCTAAAAATGCCCATCGCGACGTGATGCTCTCGCGCGCTGGCCTTGATGCGTTCCAGCGCCTCCATAAATGCGGGTTCGACTCCATCGCTGCTCGGTGGCAGGCCGATTTGAGCGTGCAGATCGTTTGGCCCCACAAAAGCAACATCAACTCCATCCACCGAGAGAATAGCATCCAGATTGTGCAACGCCGGCGCGCTCTCGATCTGGACAATCACCAGCGTTTCATCGTTCGCTGTGCGCCCATACTCCGACCAATTGGTGATGCCAAAACCATACGGGCCAAAGGCTCCGCCGATGCTGCGCGAGCCACGCGGCGGATATTTGGCGAACTCCACGGCGCGTTGCGCCTCTTCGCGTGTATTGACCATCGGCACCACAATCCCCCGCGCGCCAGCATCCAGCGCCCACTTAAACCACTCGACCCCATGCGCGGGCACACGCACGATAGGGGCGCTGGTCCCGGCATCAACGATGGTCGCCACCATATCGGCCATAAGAACGGGAGTATGCGCGCTATGCTCCATGTCTACAACGAGCCAGTCAAAGCCGAGTCGCGCCATAATGCGAGCCGCGGGAATACTGGGAAGGCTCAGCCAGGCTCCCAGAGCCGCTTCGCCTCGTTTAAGCTTTTCTTTCACCTGGTTTGTTCGCATCGCTTACTCATCTTTCTGTCGAAACAACAATAAAATCTGCCTTTATGATATAACCTCCACATCCCTGACGCCACACAGACCAGACCGGAGACAAGCCCCACCATCTGTCATCCCTCGCTTCCCATCTGTCATCCTGAGCGCAGCGAAGGATCTCTCGCCGGGCCTAACCGAGATCCTTCGCTGCGCTCAGGATGACAGCCGTGCTTGTCCTCGCTCTGGTCAAATCAGTCCTCGTTCAAGAGGCAGACACAACAGCAATGGGACGCACGGGCGAGCCGGTCGCTCCCCGCAATTTGAGTGGCAGGCAGATGAAAGTAAATGCATAGCGTTGAGCGCGAGCCAGTTCCTCCAGGTAGAGGTTTTCTATGATGTAGATGCCATGATGCACAAGCAAGATTACATGGCCGGGCAGCGTCACCTTGAGATCGGGATCGACAACACCCACCTCGTCCCAGGCCACATTGTCAGCTCCCACCGCCCGAACTCCCCTGCTGGCAAGCCAGGAGGAGGCGCTGGCGCTCGCCCCTCCCGCTTGCAAATAGACAGCCGGGTCCTGCCAGAACGCGCCATTGCCCGTGCGAAGCAGTACCACATCTCCCTCCCCTATCGCGACGCCCTGATCGCGCTCCGCAGCTTCGAGGTCTTCACGCGAGATCGGATTGCCGGTTCCTATGCGATCTACGCCCCGCTGACGCGCAACATCAAGCAATATTCCGCGTGTAACAAGCGGCTCAATCGTCTCCGCGCCCAACTCGGTGAAACCTTGCGATGTTTGCACACGAGCGTCAATCTTTACACCACCGTACAGGCGTAAATCCTCCGCCTGGTGACACAGGGCATCGATATGGGTACCCGAGTGTTCGGTTGTATACATAAAACCGGAGGCCCCTGTCCTGGCCTCGCTCATGCCGCGCTCGTGATGGCGATGAAGAGTGTAAACGTAGCCGGGCGCGTGACTGGGAAAGGTTGGCGCTCCAAAGTAGCGCGGCTGCTCAAGATCGTAAACACGCGCATTGGTTGGTAGAATCATGCTTACCCTCCTGGCGAATGGACACCCGCCTCGTTTTTAGCAGCATTATACACCATGAACATCCCGGCTTAGATTATCGCCTGAAAAACCGCTCTCCTCATGATAATTCTCCCCCCTGCGCCGGCATCTTAGGGCAGAGCTTTATCCGTCGTGAACGAACGCAACTGGTTTGCGGTATAGAGCGCCAGGCACACGGGGCAAATC
>DAHVFL010000434.1 GCA_027316975.1 Chloroflexota bacterium
TTGCCATACAGCGCGGCGAGCGCTTTTTTGTGGGCGCGACGCCCGAACGATTAGCCCGCGTGCGCAACGGGCAGATACACACGATGGCGCTGGCCGGGTCAGCGCGGCGAGGTGAATCTGAAGAAGAAGATGAGCAGCTCGGCGCTGAACTGCTGCGCAGTCAGAAGAATAACAGCGAGCACGCCATTGTGGTCGCTATGGTGCGGGAAGCCTTGAAGAATCACTGCTCAAGCGTCTATGTTCATCCCCTGCCCCAACTGCTCAAACTGAAGAACGTGCAGCACCTGCAAACTCCCATTACCGGCGAACTCATGCCCGGACGATGCATTCTGGACGTAATGGCTGACCTGCACCCTACGCCCGCAGTTGGTGGCTTCCCTCGCCAGGCCGCGCTTGAAGCGATACGTAACAGCGAGAAAATGGATAGAGGCTGGTACGCCGGGCCGCCTGGCTGGATAAACGCGAGCGGTGAGGGCGAGTTCGCCGTAGCGCTGCGTTCCGCGTTGATTGATGGCGGCCATGCCACGCTCTTTGCGGGATGCGGCATCGTTTCCGACTCTGATCCCCAGGCTGAGTATGCCGAGTCCTGCTTGAAATTTGAAGCGATGCTGCGTGGATTGGGCAGCGAGCCTTTAGATAGCCCGCCCGCTTGCATCGCAGACACGACTGTCGCTTCCCCGTCAAATGAGTTGCAAGGGACGCAGCAGTAGAGGATGATACATATGTCAAATTCAACTCTTCGCGGTCAGCAAGACCTCGCACATCCGCTTTATGTCTATGTAGGCGCGTTTGTGGATGAGTTACAGCGTGCCGGTGTGCGCAACGTCATCATCTGCCCGGGTTCTCGTTCGACTCCTCTGGCTCTGGTATTCGCTGACCAGCCGGATATGCGCGTGTGGATGCATGTAGACGAACGTTCAGCAGCCTACTTTGGACTGGGGATGGCAAAGCGCTTGCGCCAACCCGTGGCGTTGCTCTGCACATCGGGAACGGCGGCAGCAAACTTTATGCCTGCGATTGTCGAGGCGAAATTAACACACGTGCCGTTGCTGGTACTGACGGCGGATCGTCCTCATGAACTGCGCGACAATGGCGCGCCGCAGAGCATCGATCAGAACCGCCTCTATGGAACGTATGCGAAGGAATTTGTGGAGGTAGCCCTGCCCGAAGCGACGGACGCGGCCCTGCGCTATATACGAACACTGGCGGCCCGCGCGGCTGCCTCGGTTCGGGCTAACCCTGCTGGCCCGGTGCATCTGAATTTCCCCTTTCGCGAGCCATTAACGCCCGAACTTGTGTCCGGTCAATCGCTGCCGCCGGTTGCGCGGGGCGACGCCTGGCAGGGCAGGCCAGACAACGCTCCGTATGTTGAAGTTCAAGCAGCATCGCCTGGATCACCTGCGGGTGCCACGATTGAGCGCTCAATGGAGATGGTGAGGCGGGCGCGGCGCGGGCTGATTATCGCTGGCCCACATGATGATCCCGCGTTAGCGGAGTCGGTTGCGCGGCTGGCTCGTCGCCTCGGCTATCCTGTTCTGGCCGATCCGCTCTCGCAACTGCGCTGCGGCAGCCATGATCGAGACATGATACTTTCCAGTTACGATGCTTTCTTGCGCATCGATGCCTTTAGCGAAAGCGCGCAGCCGGAGCTTATACTCCGTTTTGGCGCAATGCCGGCATCCAAACCTGTGTTGCTTTACCTGAAACGCTATGCATCGTGTCCCCTCGTCGTGATCGATGGGTATGGCGGCTGGGAGGAACCAACACAGCTCGCCAGCCAGCTCATTCATGTCAACCCTGTTGCCCTGTGCCAGGGTGTACTCGCGGCTCTTGACCGGTCTATTGAGCGTGAGGAACCGCAGCCATCCGTGAATCAAGAATGGGTAGCCATGTGGCGGGAAGCGGAAAGGGTGACACGACGAACGCTGGAGCGCGTCATCCAGGATTTCGACGAACTCTTCGAGGGGCGAGTTTTCACCGAACTCGCCGGGCTGTTGCCCGATGGCGCAACCCTCTACACCGGCAACAGTATGCCGGTGCGAGACCTGGATACCTTTTTCGGGGGCAGCGAACGCCACATACGCTTCATGGGGAATCGGGGCGCGAATGGCATAGACGGATTGATCTCCAGCGCGCTCGGCGCAAGCGCGGGAGCAGCAGAGAGCGAATCAACCGTGCTGGTGGTAGGCGATCTCTCGTTTTTCCACGATCTCAACGGGCTGCTTGCCGCCCGCTTGCACCGGCTTAACCTGACTATCGTGCTAATCAATAACGATGGCGGGGGTATCTTTTCTTTCCTGCCACAGGCAGCCTTTCCAGAGCATTTTGAGCAGCTTTTTGGCACGCCGACGGGTCTGGACTTTCGTTTCGCTGTCCAGATGTTCGGCGGCAGGTTTCAAAGGGTCGAGGACTGGAAGCAATTCCGCGAGGCAGTGAATCTGGGACGAGCTACTGGCGGCTTGCACGTTATTGAGGTGCCGACCGAACGCGCCAGTAATGTCAGAATGCATCGCCAGCTCTGGGAAGCCACCGGAAGAGCTTTAAACGAGCGGGCCGTGGGCGCGAGGGATTGAATATGGAGCGCGAGTTTGTGCAGGTGAATGGTATACGGCCTGGTGTTGTATGCGAAGGTGACGGTCCCGCGCTTGTCATGTTGCACGGTTTTACGGGAAGCGCAGCCGCGTGGGGTCGCCACCTGGACGCGCTGGCCGCCTGTGGTTTGCGCGTCATAGCATTCGACTTGCCCGGTCACGGTCAATCCGATGCCCCCACCGATGCTCGCCGGTACGCGATGGAGCGCTGCCAGCAGGATATCCTGGATGCCCTGCGCGAACTCGGCGTGAGCGAGGGTCAGGCTGTCCTGCTTGGCTATTCGATGGGCGGGCGCATAGCGCTGTATAGCGCGTTTTCTGGCTTCTTTCGCGCGCTGGTGCTTGAGAGCGCTTCGCCCGGATTGGATGATCCCATCGAACGCGAGAAGCGGCGTAACGATGACGAGGAGCTTGCGGCCAGCATAGAACGCGATGGGGTAGAGGCGTTCGTTGCGCGTTGGGAAAAACTTCCCCTCTTTGACAGCCAGCACGCGCTATCACCAGAAGTGAGGGAGGCATTGCGTATACAACGCCTGGATAATCGGGCGCGCGGGCTGGCGCAGAGCTTGCGCGGCGCTGGCACCGGTGTCCAACCATCCCTGTTCCCACGCCTGCCACAGTTGCGCATACCGGTCCTACTGATTGCTGGCGAGCTTGATACGAAATTCACGGCAATTGCCAGGTCTATGGCCCTGGCGCTGCCGCAAGCGCGCCTGCGAATTGTACACGGCGCTGGTCACGCGGTTCACCTGGAACGGCCACAGGAATTTGATACCCTGGTAGGAGATTTTATTATCCATCTGACGCCCGCAAGCAGCGCCAGGCATTCCTCAATTACGAATGAATACGAGAACAGGAGAAATACATGACAGTAGCATGGGAGAAAGTCCGCGACTACACCGACATTATTTTTGAGAAAGCCGGGGGTATGGGAAAGATTACCATCAACCGGCCCGAAGTGCGCAATGCGTTTCGCCCGGAAACGCTGACGGAATTGATAGATGCCTTCACCGCCTGTCGCGAAGACCCGGAGATCGGCGTGGTCATCTTTACGGGCTCTGGCACTCAAGCGTT
>DAHVFL010000435.1 GCA_027316975.1 Chloroflexota bacterium
GCTACGGCCCCTCTGGACCGATGAAGAAGTGCTTGCCGATGTTGCGCGTCGCAGCGAGAATGGTGAATGGTTATCTGCCGAAGCTATTGCTGAACAGTATACCTATCCCCGTAAGTACGTTGAAGAAGTACTGGCTAGCAAAATCTGACCTTGCCCCAAATGTGCGGCTCATCCGGTAAAAGGGATCTCGATCAGGCTCTCAAACTGGTCTCGCTACCCCTCTCGCGAAACATGGCGGGTTTCCAGCCGTTGCCCGGCGATTGCGAAGAGACCTTCCTATTGCACCTTCACCACGCGCATCATACCGGCATTTTCGTGGTAACGATTATGGCAATGGAAGGCCCACGCGCCCGGATTATCCGAGACCCAGTTGATCGTGAGTTGTTTCTTTGGGTCCACCAGCACGGTATCTTTCAACGGCCCGCGTCCCGTCCCGTTGTCCACTTGAAAGAAGTGCCCGTGCAAATGCATCGGGTGGGGCATCATGCTCTGACTGTTAAATTGAAAACGAATCAGGCTGCGGTTTCCAACCACAATCGGGTCGGCTTTGTCAAAAATCTGGTCGTTGATCTTCCATACATATTGTCCCATACCCCCACTCAGCTTAACCGCTATGACCTGGTCTGGCCCGCCACCGGGCGGGACAAAGATGCCGGGAGCGGCCTTGAGCATGTTGTAGAGCAAGAGCTGGCGCATCAACTCAGGTGGTTGATACGTTGCGGGCGGCAGGGGAGCCAGGCTGCCTCTGTAGCGCGCGATGGCGCGTACCATGCTCTTTGTTCCTTCAACCTGCGCCGCAAGTTGCCAGACGCCTGGATTGTTTGCCGAGACGAGCACATCGTACCGCTCGCCCATGCCAATGCGGATCGCATCGACCTCCACCGGTTCAACCGGCTGCCCATCCGTATGCGTGACGGTCATGCGATGCCCCTGTAAGGCGACACGGTAGATGGTGCTGGCCGAGGCATTGATGAAGCGCATACGGGATTTCTGGCCCTGACGCACCACCAGTTCCAGCGGATTCTCGCTGCTCCTCCCATTGATAAGGTAGAGGGGATAGAGGATATCTGGCGGCACCTGCGCTGCCCCCATGCCGCCCATACCCATCATACTACCCATGGGATCTCCCTTCTTGATCAGTTGTTTCATAGCGTCTTCTGGCGTACCCGGCATTCCGTCCAGCCAGTCATCGAGCACGACCACGAAATCGTTGTCGTAGCGCATTGTTTCTCTCTTCGGCTGGATGATGAGCGGCCCGTACAGCCCTCGATCCAGTTGGAGACCGGCGTGCGAGTGGTAGAGGTAGGTTCCGGCGGCTGGCGTCACGAAGGTATAGACAAAGTCCTGGCCGGGCAGAATCGGCTGCTGGGTAACACCAGGCACGCCGTCCATACTATTGACGAGCGGCACGCCATGCCAGTGAATGGTCGTCCCTTCAGGCAGGCGATTCCTCACCGTCACACGCAGGGTATCGCCCTCGGTCAGCCTGATCTCCGGCCCCGGCAGCATCCCATTGTAGGCCCAGGTTGCAATGCGTTGCCCTCCTAATTCGATCTGCGCAGGCGCGGCCTCGAAGGTGTAGGCGCGGACGACGCCAGTGCTGGCGGCGCGCGGAAACGAAGGGCGCATAGGCCGATTTACTCCCAGGAACGCCGTGAGCGAACCAACCAGGTTCATCTTGACTGCCAGCGCGCTGCCTGCTGCAACAACACCGCCGGTGGCAAGCAGTGTGAGCGCCTGCCGCCGGCTCATGCCCCGCGCATGTTTCGGACGCGCGCGCCGCCCCTTCCCTGGAGCAGCGCCAGATAACGTTCTTTTCGCGACCCTGCTCCGTTCGCCTTCTCCCCTTTGAACGGCTGGAATGGATGCGGAGGTGGTAGGCGACAGCGGAATGAAACCTGATGATGTGCTTGCTGGTGCAGAAATGGCAGGAAGTTTCCCGGAAATGATAGGTGATATGAATTGCCAGGCTCCCTCAGAAGTGCTCTCTTCGAGTCCTTCTTTCTGCTGAGAGGTAGGTATGAGAGCAGATGGTATGGCGCTGCTCCCGTTATTGCCTTTGCCATACCGTTTGGTGCCTGCGTATGCCTCGCTAAACGCCGCAGCTAGCTCGCTTACGCGCTGAAAGCGTTGCGCTGGATCATGCGCAAGCGCCTCATTTACAATCGACTCAAACTCCAACGGGAGATCAGGGCAGAGCTGGTGCAGGAAGAGCATGGACCGCTGCGCCCCAATCTCTACAGGGGACGCAGCGCTGAATGGCGGTCTGCCAGCCAACAACTCGAACAACATGACGCCTGATGCGTACACCTCTGAGCGTATATCAATGGAATAGCCCTGCGCCAGTTCGGGAGCCAGGTACTCAGGCTTGCCAGGGAAAGTATCAGCAATACTGAGCAAGGAAGCGTAGGGCCGGTTGTCATCTTCAATGCCTCGCTTTTGCAGCAGAGATACCAGGCCAAAGCCGGCCACCAGCACCATTCCTTTTTTACTCAGGAGCATATTCGACGGCATGAGCATTCCATGCATCACCCCTCTACTATGAAGGTATTCCACTCCTGCCGCGATTTGCTCCAATGCCTCTTGTGTGAATGCAGGACTACAGCGGCCCTGCTGTTTGAGGATACCGGCAAGAGAGCCTCCTGCCCCACCCGCCATATAGGGCGTTACAAGATAGGGATAACCAGACTGCTCGCCGTAGTCGTAAACTGGCAACAGATGGGGATGACGCAGCGATGCAAGTGCGGATGCCTCTGTGTCAAAGCGCTGGAGAAACCTCTGTCGCGCTTCGGGTGAAAACCGTTCCGGGACGATAAACACGGTGAGAATCAACTTTTCAGTCTGCGCAGGATGCCGGGCAAGGAAGGAGATATGCAAATGTCCCCGCTCCAACTGGCGCTCTATACGATAGCTGCCTACGTGCTGATCTACTCTCAATACTTGCATACACACCCCTTTTTATGGGTTACTTGTAACTGGCGATAGTCTGCACCTTTTAACAGGAACGGAATGTGCCAGGCTAAGAACACAGGTTGTATTGTTTCATCTGATACACAATGTGACATCTTGTACTGTTACGACACAGTGTGAATATTACTCTACTTGCTCATCTTTCTCTGTAGAGAAGGCAGGTCCAGTCACAGAAAAGTACCATACAGTGGTAAAGAACTTTATGGTTGCCTGGGCTAGTTAAAGAGGTGACAAATGTCAATCAATCGAAAAATGTTCGTGGGAGAGTTCATCTTCCTGTTTCTGGTTATAGCTCTGCCCCAGTTTCTCGCGGCTGGGACTCTTGCCTGGCCGGCAGGGTGGGTCTTCCTGATCCTGTTCTTTGGTTCCCTGGCTTCCCTCATACTTTGGCTCTCCAGGCACAACCCCGCCTTGCTGAAAGAGCGCATGGCCCTCTCCCAGCCAGGCCAAAAAGCCTGGGATAAGGGTATCTACCTGCTCCTGTACGTCATCTCCATTTTCTGGCTGATCTTGATGCCGCTGGATGCGGTGAGATTTCACTGGTCGCAGGTGCCGCTCTGGCTTCAGATAGCGGGAGTCCTTCTCCTTCTCTGCTCTTTCTACATCTTTTACAGAACATTTCGAGAGAACTCATACTTATCGCCGGTAGTGCGTATTCAAGAAGATCGAGGGCAAACGGTGATATCG
>DAHVFL010000436.1 GCA_027316975.1 Chloroflexota bacterium
GCCCACAAGGGTCCACCCTTCCTCTCCACATCCACCCGCGTCCCTACGCGGGCGATTTCCCCGTTCCGTTGTCAAAGATCATCAGGGACCTTTTCGGTCGCCCTTATCCTTTTCTTCGTACAGGTCTTTAGCATACACACCGCGACGCTCAAGCGGCAACATTCGGGCTATACGAAACATCATCTCGTCCGTCACACGCTGCAAACCCACCTTGCGCGGCACGCCGGCAGGCAAAACCGGCACGTAGGGTTCGCCAATCATGATCGTCACACGCGGGAACCAGTAGCGCGGCGAGCGCAGCACCTTGCGCGTTCCCATATGCGCCACAGGCAGCACCGTCGCCCCCGAACGTATCGCCAGCATCGCCACCCCTGTAAGCGCAGGGATCATCACTTCCTTACGCTCAACCGTCCCTTCGGGAAAGATACCCAGCGCTCTCCCCTCCTGCAAATAGATCAACGCCTTTTCCAGCGCCGCGCGGTCGCTCTCTCCCCGGCGCACAGGAATTTGTTCCGTCACCTCGCACGCCTTGCCGACAAGCGGCCAGTGAAACATTTCCGACTTGGTGAAATACCACACGCGCCTGTGAAGCGCCACCCCGAATAGAAGCGGATCAAACCAGCTCAAATGATTCGCCACAATCAACAACGGGCCGCTTTCTGGCACACGCTCCAGGCCATACACGCGATAGCGGCAGATCAGGAAAGTGAAGAGACGAAAACCCGCCCGTAAAAAATAATACAGCCTCATAGGAAACTACACCCGCACCAGCAGAGCGCCAGGCAAAATTTCAATACGATAGCTACTCGCGCAGGTAGTTTCGCCATCCATCTGCACATTGACCGGGTTACGGCTTTCAACCGAAAGCGACTTCACCCGGTAAAACGTCACCTCCGGCAAGCCCTCATGCTCCCCCTTTTTTACAATGGGCAGCATCTTCAATGCCCGCAAAAGCGGACGGTAATCAATAGAGCAGACATCAAGCAGGCCATCACAGTGATCGGCGCTCGGATTGATGCGAAAACCCGCCCCATACGTCGGACCATTCGTGATAGCCATCAGCACATAGCGGCGCTCCTCCGCCCTGCCAGCCTGCGCCCCGCCGTCCAGCTCAAAGCGAAGCCAGGGACAGCGGCCATAACCAAACAATAACTGTTTGAGGGAAGTAGCATAATAGAGCCGCGAGCCGCTCATCAACGGATACTTCTTCATCGTACCCGCCGCCACCGCGATATCCGCATCGATGCCAATACTGCACGAATTGGCAAAGTAGCGCCCGTTGGCTATACCCGCGTCCACCTCGACCATCTGCCCGCCAAAGGCCCGCTCCACCGCCATCGCCGGATCATGCGGAAGTTTCAACGTATTCCAGGCAAAATCGTTCCCGGAACCCGCCGCCACAATCCCCAGTGGCACGCGCCTGCCCGATGTCAGGATACCGTTCACCACCTCATGTACCGACCCATCGCCGCCCACAATAATGACCGGGCGATCCTCGCGAGCAGCCTGCAACGCGCGCTCCTTCGCCTCGCCCTGCAGCCGCGTCTCTACATATTCCGCCTGTTCCTGCTCAGCGCGCTGCCGCGCAACAGCGCGATACCTGTGCATATTGCCCCGATTAGCAGCCGGATTCAAGATAACCAGGGGTTGACCGGAGAACTGTGCAGCATCCATAGCAAACTCCTTGACTGGCATAGCCAGTTTTTTACACAATTGTATCACGCCAGCACATCCTTACGCTTTAGAAACACGCTGGTTTTACATCCCCCTGGAGTCAGTATAACCATCTATTGACAAACAAGAGCCTATCCTGAATAATTGGAATGGCTCTGCTCTCATACATTTGTATGAGACATTCAACGAAAAACGGTTATTTCATCGTCATCATTTCATAAACAGTATGTACATGAAGTGATAGGTGGCCAGGACGCTCGTTTTCATCTCGATATTCGTCACAGAAAGGCGTATATTACCATGAGCACAAACCCAATTCGTATCGACACATATGAATTACAGGAATTGCTGAAACGAGACGACGTAATCGAGATTTGGAAAGCCTTCGATACCCGGACACGGCGCTACGTCGCCATTAAATTTCTGCGCGCCAATCTACAGGCAGACCCCGACTTTGTGGCTCGTTTCCAGCGCGAAATGCCAGCTATCGCCGCATTACACCACCCCAATAGTGTGCAGTACTTCGATTACACCATCTCGCAATCGTCCGGGCCAGCCAATATCACAGCCTACATAGTAATGAACTACGTAGACGGCGGAACCCTCGCCGACTATACCCTGCATACCTCTCGCCAGGGGAAATTTCTTCCAGTCGCCGATATCGTGCGCCTCTTTACAACGATAGGCCTGGCTATAGACTATGCCCACAGGCAGGGTATCGTCCACGGCCAACTCAAGCCCACCAACATCCTGCTCGATAAACGCAATATGTCACATAACTCTACAGGTGAACCCGTTGTCACCGACTTCGGCATACTGAAACTGCTCGGTGATTCTGTAGGCGCCACTGGTAGTACGGGTGGCTGGCGCAGCGGTGTGCCGCTCTATACCGCTCCAGAACAGATAACCGGTTCTCCCCCTGATGAACGCAGCGACATCTACTCTCTCGGCATCATGCTCTACGAAATCTGTACAGGAACGCCACCTTTTTCGGGGAACAACCCGGCTGCCGTGATGATGCAGCACATCAATACAATCCCAACCTTACCCGCGTTGATCAACCCGGCGCTTCCCGCCGCGCTCGCCACTATTATCATACGCAGCATCGCTAAAGACCCGTGGGCGCGTTTCCCCACCGCCTCTGCCATGGTAGAAGCCCTCATGCAAGTCGTCAGCTCAGGAAAAAAAGAGGATGCCATGGTATCCCTGTCACCGGCACCGAGCCTGCCTGATTACTCAAACAAATCAATGGATATGCCAACCATTCTCACCAGGTCAGGGCAGCCTTCATCGCCTGGCATCAGCGGTGTCTCTTTCTCCTCCATCCCCCCGTCGGCTGAGACACCCGGAGGTGGAAGCTATGCCGCCACATCTTCTCCCTACGCAACCAGGGCATCACAACCGTATCCAGCGGCTCAGCCTGGCGCATCTGCCCAAAGCTTCCCCGCTACATCATACGCGCAGCCACCCGCAATTTCTCCCTCACCACCACGGAAACCCGCGAAGCGAACGCTGTGGATAGCCCTGGCTGCGCTGCTAATTCTGGCCCTGGTTGGCTCCGGTCTGGACGCCTATTTCGCCTTTTTCGCGAACAGCGCAACCCCTCCCCCGCCAGCCTCGACATCCTCCATCGTAGGACACGCCTACTTCGTCAGTAGTGGACTGCTGAGCGCGGATATAAACAGCAACCAGGGCATTACCGACCAGGTGCAAATCAAATTGAATAACGTTCCATCTCCCCCGCCAGGTAAGAGTTATTATGCCTGGTTCTTGAACAATAAAACCCTGCCCTGGCAGCCGATTCCTCTCGGCCAGCTCACAGTAAATAATGGCGTCGTCGATGTCAGCTATCCAGGGGACCAGCAGCACTCTAACCTGCTGGCAACCAACAACCGTTTCATTATCACCGAAGAGGACGCAGGCTCGCCTCCCCTCAATCCTTCGCTAACCCCCGGCGCGCTTCTTTACTA
>DAHVFL010000437.1 GCA_027316975.1 Chloroflexota bacterium
GCCTCAGTGTAAGAAGCCTATATGAACAGCTTGGCCTTACAAAGTGCGTTTTCCCTACTCCTCAGTGTTATCAATCCCTGGCAACTTTTAATAGCCAGGTCGAAATAATAGCCTTTGGAAACTCAACGTTTTATAATCTTTTTTTAATTCTGTTGTTCGCATTACTGCCTCTGGTTGGAGTATTTCTCGGCGCACCAGCAGGAGCGCGAGAATTAGAGCAGGGAATGCATCGTTTAATATGGACGCAGGGGATTCCCTGGTATCGCTGGCTGGTCGCAAAGGTCGGTTTGCTGAGTATGGCAACACTTTGTGTATTTGTGCTGCTATCTCTCCTGCTATCGTGGTGGAGTGATCCCCTAAGCAATGTATTGACCACCATCTGGCGGTTCTATGATATACGAGGGGTTGTCCTTCCTGCGTACGCGATTTTTTCATTTGTCTTGGGCTTTAGCGCCGGGATAGTCTTCCAAAGAACGGTGCCTGCTATAGCTGTTGCGCTGGTAGTGTTTGTCTTAGCACGCATCTTGATAGAAATCTTCTGGCGTCCGTATTTTTTACCGCCGCTGTATATCGATTCTTCAATTCCATCGTCGGCACAGCTTCCTGCCCAATCATGGGGTATAGCGTCAGAGATTATCGATCGGAACGGCAACGTTGTGCCAGATTCGGCTGCTGTATGTAACTCTACAGTTTACCCGGCAGGTTTAGTTACTTCCCCGGTTACTTCTTCGGCAGATTCAGCCACTTGTTGGGATCGTCATGGGTTTCGACTCAGAGATGTCTATCAGCCGGAAGATCGCTTCTGGCTCTTTCAAGGTTTTGAAAGTGGTATTTTTCTTCTCTTAGCTGTCGGCTGCTTCGTCCTGACCTACTGGTGGGTGAAACATAAAGTTATATGAGGCTCAAGTAATTTGGGGCAGCTGGCAACCGGATCAGGGGTCGTAGTCTCAAGATAAATCTTGTAACTTCGCTGCCTGAGCCAATTGACTGATTTTTTTGTCAAGTGCTACAATACGTACTGTGGCATACCTGATATAATAAGTCAAGAGAGTAAAGTTTGTCTTTCAGGGAGGTGAAACAACTATGCTCACCAGAAAATTAGTAGATTACGTGGCTATGCCTGTCGGCACAGTAACGAAACTGGGCATTGTCGAGGTATGCGAGCGCTGTGGTAAACCAGGCGTTCACATCACATTTTTCCATCCTCAATTCAGGATGGAAAAATGGCTTCATTCCCGGCAATTCAGGCTTTTTACCCATGGTCCAGATAGCGCTTGCATATGGAGCAGAAATGACGATGGTAAAGAGGGATGGGGATGGCAAAAGGGCTGAAAAAGGATTTCCTTTTTCAGCCTTTGAAACTGTGCTCACAACTTGCATACGTCTCCACCAATCAGCTTTTTGGCTTGGAGGCGTATATGCGTTCCGGGTCAGTTTACAGTAACCCGAACGGATGCTGAAATTGGCGCTATGAGAGTGCATTCTCCTAAGAAAACTGTTGCTGCAGCTTCCTGGTTAACAGTGAAGGTGACGTTCCCCGTATCTGTATAAAAAAATTGAGGATCTGTCCAACTGAACGATGGGAGCGGACCCCAAAAATTCACATTATTAACGGGACCGTATCCCCCTGTGCTACGATTAAACCAGGAACCATTGTAATAGGCTTTATACATTCCGCCGCTATACCAGCTCGGCGAGATAGTTACAACAGTTTTGGCGACACCACTCCTCTCATTGTATACCGCATTAGAAACGGTACCACAACTACCTGACACAGATCCATCAGGTATAGCAGATGAACTCGAATTACTACCATAACCGCAGACTCACCTCGTATCAGCCCAACCAGGACATCTTTTTCGCGAGCTGTGAGTCGTATTCTGTCTCCTCTGACAACAGGAAGAGGGAATTGCGCGAGATGGTATGCGACAAATTGCTCATGTTCGACAGTGTAGAGCAAGAGGGCACAGAGATCAGCGAAATGTTGAGGTAGATCAGGTATGAGTGTAGACTCCAGGTAGCCATTGATCAACTCGAGAGTGCCATAGCGGATTTGTTGGTAACACATTTCTAAAAGACGGGATCCAATAGTGTTACTTCTTCCGGGGTACTCTTCCCACCAGATACGCGCCCGTGATTCAGTGATGCGCGCAATAAGTTGCTGGAATGCCTGGCGACGGGTGGCAAGCGGCGCGCGTAAGGTCCCGGGAAGAAAATTAAAGAGCGATTGCTGTAAATAGTTCCATTCCTTCATGCCTGCACGTTCCTGAGTAAGCGTGGGCTGTTCGTGGTCGCTGTTTGTTTCCATGCCTGTATCCCCCGATCAAGCTCGAAAAATTTGACAGAGTATCCGCAGATGAGCGTTGGCGCGTTGGCAGGGATGGGTACGTTGGAAGCGAGGGTCTAACTCATGACTCAAGTATACCGTAAGCTTGTTTTTTTGTCAATCAATACAATAACACTGCATAAATAAAGACATATAATAAACAATGCAGGTATGTTTGTCGAGGAAAAAGTTGCAAATGTCGCAGGTATTGTATGCGAGGGAAAAGATTTCTCCACCTTCAGGCTGTATCTTTTCCTTCAAGGTATTCGTGATTATAAAGTGCGAGATCGCCAGATAATTGATTGGCTGACAAATTATAGTGGAGATTACATACAGGCCAGGTTAGCAAACAGGAAGGGCAGGTCTAAGATGAGCAATCAGAAAGAGAAGGAGCTTGTAGAAATCGTCTTGCCGGAAGACGAGAGTGAAGGGCTGCTCGATATGGAGCATGGCTCGGTCTACTTCATTGGCACGGCGACCGTACTCTTCCGTTACGCGGGTTTTACGATTTTAACCGACCCGAACTTCCTGCATAAAGGCGAGAAGGTGCATATTGGCTATGGTTTAAGCTCGACGCGCGTGACCGAACCCGCCATTGATATCGACCAATTGCCCCCGCTTGATCTGATTGTGCTTTCACATATGCACGAGGATCACTTTGACCGTATAGCCGCGCACAGGCTCGATAAGATGCTTCCCATCGTCACTAATCCGGGCGCTGCTGATGACCTGAAAAAGAAGGGTTTTAGCCGCACCTACCCGGTGAATACCTGGGAGTCGCTCACGGTCATTAAGGGAAAAACGACATTGCGCATTACCGCCATGCCAGCCAAACACGCGCCCGTTCCCGTGAAATTCCTGATGCCGCCGGTCATGGGTAGTATGCTGGAGTTCCAGGGCGCTTCCAACTCGACGCGGATGCGCCTCTACACTAGCGGCGATACATTGTTGTGCGACCAGTTGCGCGAGATACTGCGCCGCTTCTCGGATATCGACCTGTCCTTACTGCACCTGGGCGGAACAAAAATCATGGGGATGTTGCTAGCCATGGATGGCAAACAGGGGGCGCAGGCAATGCGAATAGTTGCCCCTAAAACCGCCATACCTGTTCACTTCAATGATTACAAAGTCTTCAAATCACCCCTGGATGACTTCAAAAAAGCTGTGCGAGAAGCTGGCCTTGAAAACAAGGTCAGGTACCTCAACCACGGCGAGACCTATACCTTTGATGTCCCGGTCGAGTCACATGCATAAGTCGTAAAATGAAGTGCGCTACATGGCCTACGAATGAGAATACTCTATAATGC
>DAHVFL010000438.1 GCA_027316975.1 Chloroflexota bacterium
GCTGCGCACTGATGATCTTTGCCAACCGAATCGGGTAATCATGAGCAACGTCCATCTCCCGTCCTGATGATGTTTGACAACCGAATGCGGTAATAATGGGACGCCTGCGTCCCCGGCGTCCTGATGAACTTTGACAACCAAAATCGGCAACGGATGCGCCTCCGTCCTGTAGGGACAAGGGGCGGATGTGGGGATGGGTGGGGGCCTTGTGCTTGTCCTGGTGGCAGTACGATTCGCCGGTGTTCCGTGAGGCAGAAGGGTCGTATCCCGACGAGGACAAGCACAAGGCCCCCTCATCCGCCCAACCCCGCCCCTTGTCCCTACAGGACGCCAGGGACGCTTGCGTCCCATTCCCCTTTTCGGTTCTCAAAGTTCATCAGGACGGGGCAGCGCGCATTACCTGATCCGGTCGTCACAATTCATCAGGCGCTAAATGAGCTTTGGGGGGTGGTGTAAGCCAACATGTAGGGACGCCCCTTGAGGGCGTCTGGTCCCACGTATCGTATAGAGACGCCCCTTGAGGGCGTCCAGCCCCACGTATACAGAATGGAGCGTAAAACACATATGCAAAAACCACAGGCTATACTCTTCGACCTGGATGGCGTTTTAACCGACACCTCAGAATACCACTATCGCGCCTGGAAACGTCTCGCCGGTGAAGAGGGTATCCCTTTTACACATGAAGAAAATGACGCGCACCTGCGCGGGGTCAGCCGCCGCGAATCGCTGATGTACATTCTCAGAGACCGGAAAGTCACTGAAGCACAAATTCAGGAGATGATGGATCGCAAGAATCGTTATTATACAGAGATGATTAAAGGCATGACGCCCGCTGACCTGGTCCCAGGCGGCAAGCAACTCTTGCAGTCGATACGCGATGCCGGTATCAAAATGGCTATCGCATCGGCCAGCAAGAATTGCCGCACCGTGCTGGAGCTCCTGGATATTATAAATGCCTTCGATGGCATCGCCGATGGCTACAGCGTCGCCAATACCAAGCCTGCCCCCGACCTGTTCGTCTACGCGGCAGGATTGACCAGGACGCCCACCAGCGCTTGCCTGGGAGTTGAGGACGCCGACGCTGGTATTGAGGCGATCAAAAACGCGGGTATGCTAGCGCTGGGGATTGGCCCGCAGGAGCGTTTTCACCGCGCGGATAAAGTTCTGCCTGACTTTGCAAATAGCAGTTTGCAAGATATACTGAACCTGTAAGAGCATTTTTGTACGAAGGGGTAATATACTCTGTGAATCTCTGGCAGATTGACGAAGAGGCATTTGATGCTGACAAACTTCGTAGTTTAGAAACCTTGTATACCATCGGCAATGGCTATTTTGGCACGCGCGGCGCTTTTGAGGAAGGATACCCAAAAGCGACTCCTGCCACCCTGATGGCCGGCGTTTTTGACAAAATCGACATCGGCAAAGAGGAACTTGCGAATGCCCCTGACTGGCTTCCCATCAAGTTATTTGTGAATGGCGAGCGTTTCTGGCTCAGTAAGGAGAAAACCCTCAGCTACCGGCGCGTGCTGGATATGCAGCGCGGCGTGCTCCGGCGCGAGGTGCATTGGAGAAGTTCCGCGGGCGTGGCTCTGCGAGTAGTAACCGAGCGTTTCGCCAGCCTGCATGACGAGCACGTGGGCGCGATTCGCTATAGCGTGACTATTGACAAAGATCAGCCAGCTTTAACAGGACCCATCGAAATTGTCTTATCGGCTTCACTTAACCTGGCGGTTGGCAACTATGATTTGATGCACTGGGAACCTGTCGCGCAACATCACGACGGCGAGATTTCCTGGTTACACTCGCAAACCCGCAAGTCGTCGGTACACCTCGCGCAGACCATGAGTTTTTCTACGGCGCGTTGCGATTTCCACAAGGAGCTAATCCGCTCAGATATTACTCCCATGATCCGCTTTTATGGCGCACTGGCGCCCGGAGAGACTCTCGCAACCGAAAAAGTAGTGGTAATGTATACATCGCGCGATGTTAAGAAACCCCTGGCAACCGCCCTGGAGCATCATCATCGCATCATGCGGGCCAACGGGGGAGGAAACGGGACGCCAGTCGAGCATGGCGACCAGTATACCCTGCACATCGAAGGAATCACCAGTGAGCAGCCCTGTCAACAGACGCATGTGTACGAAATGCTGCTCGCCGATCATCAAAACGCCTGGGAGCATTACTGGAATATTTCAGACGTGATTATCGAGGGCGACGCAAAGGCGCAGCGCGCCATACGTTACAACCTCTACCAGCTGCGCATCAGCGACCCGCCGCATGACAGCCATTACAGCATTGCCGCCAAGGGCCTGACCGGTTTTGGCTATCGCGGGCATGTTTTCCAGGATACCGAGATATTCATGCTGCCCTATTTCACTTTTGTGCATCCCGACCTTGCGCGCAATCTCTTGCTCTACCGCTATCACTTGCTTCCCGGCGCGCGCGCGAAAGCTCGCCTCAATGGTTATGAGGGGGCTCAATTTCCCTGGGAAAGCACGCTGGATGGCAGCGAAGCTACGCCCGGTGCCATCGTTCACCCCGAAAGTGGGGAACTGATCGCTGTTCTAAACGGCTCTCTCGAACTGCATATCACCGCGAGTATCGCTTACGCCTTCTGGCACTACTGGAATGTGACGGGCGATGACGAGTGTATGCGGCTCTATGGCGCGGAACTCCTGCTGAGCACAGCTCAGTTCTGGGTCAGTCGCGTCACCTGTAACGCCGGAAGTGGCGAGTACGAAATCAACAACGTGATCGGCCCCGATGAGTGGCACGAGCATGTCAACAACAACGCTTACACCAATGTTATGGCGCGTTGGAATATCTCGACGGCCCTTGATACCCTCGACTGGTTGAAAAACGCGGATGCTGCAAAAGCCCGAGCGCTGCTACAAAATTTACACCTGGACGAACAGAAACTGCACCACTGGCGCGATGTCATCGATCATATACGCATTGCGCAAGATAAGCAAAGCGGTCTCTTCGAGCAATTTGATGGCTTCTTTCAACTTGAACATTTCGACCAGGACAAGTATCGCGGGCGCAAAGCATCGTATCAGGGTCTCCTGGGTGTCAGCGTAGTTGGTCGCTACCAGATTGTCAAACAGGCAGATGTCCTCATGTTGCTCACAGTACTGCGCCAGCACTATGACCTGGAGACGAAGCGCGTCAACTGGGATTACTACTACCCCATCACCGACCACGATTACGGCTCATCGCTCACACCCGCGCTGCACGTCATCCTTGCCTGCGAGCTTGGCCTGACGGACGCCGCCTACGATCTCTTCATGAAGGGCGCGCTCGTTGACCTGGAAGACCAGCGCGGCAACTCCGCCGAAGGCATTCATGACGCCTGCGCCGGGGCCGTCTGGCAGGCAGCCATCACAGGCTTCGCCGGTCTGCGTTTCACCGCCGGTGGCTATACCACACATCCCCACTGGCCCGAAGGCTGGACGCGCCTGGCCTTCAAGTGCTGCTTCAAGGGGCAACTGGTGGAGGTTGATCTTAGGAAGGGATGAGAGTGGTTTAATCTCCTGGTGATTACCCATAAATGGACAGATCAGGTTTGCGAAGCTACATAGCCACGGGAGATTCTTCGCTGCGCTCAGAATGACAGGTCCAGAGCCTGTCAT
>DAHVFL010000439.1 GCA_027316975.1 Chloroflexota bacterium
TGGGTGAATGGCACTATCCGCTTCCAGTATGGCACCAGCAACTCGCTGACGACGGCTGCCGATGTGTGCGCGGCGGGGGTGGGCGTGTGCCGCGATTTCGCGCACCTGGCGGTAACGTTTTGCCGCGCGCTCAATATTCCGGCGCGCTATGTGTTCGGCTACCTGCCGGATATCGGTGTGCCGCCACCGGACGCGCCGATGGATTTCTGCGCCTGGATGGAGGTCTACCTGGCGGGACGCTGGTGGACGTTTGACCCGCGCAATAATGAACCGCGCATTGGCCGCGTGCTGATCGGGCGCGGGCGTGACGCGCTGGATGTAGCGATGGTAACGACGTATGGCGCGCCGCGCCTGGCAAAAATGACGGTTTGGGCCGACGAGGTGGCACCTGCTGCCAACGATGCAGGGCGAACGGGTGAGGCACAGGCTTCCTTGCTGAGCGGGGATGGCGAGCAAGGATGAATCAAGAACCGGTAGATATCAAGACTCAAATTGCAGCCCTTGATTTGCTGGATGTTGAGGGGATCGACTGGGAGCGCGTGCAACGCACGGCGTACCTGATTCACCAGCGCTTTCGTTATGAGTACCCCGGCCCCGTGCGCGAGCTTCAGCAGCGTTTGTTGATTGTTCCTCCTGACGTGTACGGAGATCAAAAGTGCATCGTGCATCGCCTGGATGTGTCCGCCGGGGTTGCCGAGACGTTCAACGAGGTTGATGAGTTTGGCAATGCTGTGATAAAGCTGCGCATTCCTTCGATTGAACGCGCTGTTGACTTTGAAGCGTGGATCGTGGTCGAGCGTTTTACGGGTCATGGGCCGCATGTGCTGGCAGGGGATACGCTTAGTGATGCGCGTTACCGCGAGCCGTCGGCGCTGACACAGCCCGATGAGGCGCTGCGCGAGGCCGCGGCGACGCTGTCTGAAGGTATGCAGGGGCAGCCACGCGCGCTGGCGGGGCGTATCAATGACCGGGTACACAACGCGCTTCGTTACACGCATGGCGCGACGGATATTCATACGACTGCTGCGCAGGCGCTGGCGCTGGGGCGTGGGGTTTGCCAGGATTATGCCCATATTATGCTGACGCTGTGCCGGCTGTGCGGGCTGGCGGCGCGTTATGTCTCCGGCCACCTGTTGGGCGAGGGGGGAACACATGCCTGGGTAGAAGTTCTGGTTGACGCGCCCGAACGTCCCGGCGAAGCTATGGCGCTGGCATTTGATCCGACGCATGGCTGCGAGACCAATCTGCATTATATTACTATTGCCGTCGGGCGCGATTATTACGATGTTGCCCCGACATCGGGAACGTTTCAAGCGCCGTATCGCGGACAGCTCACGACAAGCAAGAAGGTGGGGCCAATTTCATTGGAGTATGGCGATGGTGGTTGACTTTTACTGTCATTAAAGGTGGCGATGGAACATTTAGAATTCTGTCCCGTATACTATTGCATAGAAGAGAAAAGGCCGGAATAGTTTTCATTTTAGAGAAAGCACTATATATATATGGCTAGAGCGGTCTTGCAGGAGCAGCAGCGAAGGCTTTTACAGCAGGAACGGCAAATTGCCGGCGAATTACAAACATGCCTGGTCGGTTTTGAAGGCGCGGACGCCTATGCCGCAACGCTGCGCCAGGTGACTGATGCGCTGGATGACCTTTTCCTGCTGGTGATAGTAGGGGAGTTCAACGCGGGCAAATCTGCCTGTATCAACGCTCTTTTACATGAAAATGTGCTGGAGGAAGGGGCTATTCCCACTACCCATGAGATCACGATGGTGCGCTATGGCAGTAAGAATGAACACCATCAACGCGACAAGGCGCTTTTGGAGGTGCTTTACCCGGCTGACTTCTTACAGGATATTAGCATTGTCGATACGCCTGGCGTAAATGCCATTGTGCGCGAGCATGAACGTCTCACCGAGGAATTTATACCGCGCAGCGACCTGATCCTGTTTATTACTTCGGTAGATCGCCCATTTACGCAGAGCGAGCGCCTGTTTATGGAACGTATACGTAACTGGGGGAAAAAAGTGGTGATCGTGCTCAATAAAATCGATATTCTGCAATCGCGGAGCGCGCTGGCTGAAGTCGTGGGTTTTGTGCGCGAAAACTGTAAAAACCTGCTGGGCTTTCAACCGGAGATATTTCCGGTATCGGCGCTGCAAGCGCAACAGGCTCGCACGGCAATTGGACACGAAGCTGTCACCCGTTGGGAGAGCAGTCGTTTTGGCGCGCTGGAAGAATATCTCCTGCGCACACTGGATGAAAGGGAACGGGTGCGTTTGAAGCTGCTCAGCCCGCTGGGCGTCATGCATCGCCTGCTGGCTGAGACACGCAGGTCGGTGGAGCTGCGGGCAAACCTGCTGGCGGAAGATGCGCGCACGGTTTCGACTATCGAGGAGCAACTGGGGCTGTACGCGGAAGATATGAGGCGGGATTTCCAGCACCGGCTGAACGAGATTGAGAATATTGTGCTGGAGATGCGCGAGCGGGGAGATCGCTTTTTTGATACTACGATTCGCCTGGGTCGTCTATTTGATCTAATAAAAACGCAGCGCATACGCGATGAGTTTGAGCAAGAGGTGATTGGAGATAGTTCAACGCGCATTGACGGAGCCGTACAGACGCTGATCGATTGGATGGTAGAGCATGAGCACCGCCTGTGGCAGGATGCGATGGAGTACCTTGATCGCCGCAGCAAGACGAGCGCGCGTCGTGAGGGTGAGATGGTTGGTTCGGTAGGCAGGCAGTTCGATTACAACAGGCGCACGCTGCTCCAATCGGTTGCGCGCACAGCAAACAAGGTGGTTGAAACGTATGACCGGCAGGCCGAAGCCGTAAAGCTTTCGCAGGACCTGCGCACGGCGGTCGCGCAAACCGCGCTTGCCAGCGCGGGCGGCGTCGGCCTGGGAGCAGCGATTGTGGCTATAGCTGGCGCGGCAGCTGCCGCCGATGTGACCGGCATTCTTGCTGGCGTTACGCTGGTAAGCCTGGGGCTGTATATTATCCCATCGCGGCGTAACCGGGCCAAGCGCGGCTTTAGCGATCAAATGCAAGGATTACGCACGCGACTGCATAACGCGATGAACGAACAATTTCACAATGAGCTTACCAGTTCAATCAATCGATTGCAGGACGCTATCGCGCCATATACACGTTTTGTGCGGGCGGAGCAAAAGAAAACAACGGCGATGCAAGGACAACTGATCCACCTGGGCAGCGAGATGACGCGGCTGGGTGATTTAATTGAGCAAGAGTATAAGAGTAAATAAGAGTACTATCTTCGGTATATTGCAGCCTGACCAGACGGCTGCATGAGTTTGCCGGTTGCGCGCCAGACATGTGGAGAGAGTGCCTGTCACCCTGAGCGCAGCGAAGGGTCTGGTTGGCCGAACGAAGAGATCCTTCGCTGCGCTCAGGATGACAGCCAGGGCGCATCTCAAGTCCGCTCACTGGAAGCTACTAACTTCAAAAGTCTGATTGCCCGCCCAAAACACTTGACAATCCAATCATTCTCGTGGTATACATTGTCTAGCACTGAACAACTGAATAGAGCAAAAGCTATGATAGGTCGAGTAACAGATGGTGTTACGTTCAGAGAGTGGGCGGCTGGTGAAAAGCCCATACGG
>DAHVFL010000043.1:0-12868 GCA_027316975.1 Chloroflexota bacterium
GTATAGGGTCTTCTCGCTTCACTCATGGCCTCTTGCCCTGCATTCTCGCTTTTCGTCCTATTTCATTCTACAAAGCCGCAACGATGGCACTCTCGACGGTTGCCATCAATTCCAGACTTTCAACCGGGTCGGATTCGCGTGTCGTAATCAACACCTGGAATACTTCCCTTTCACGATCTAGCACGCGCAACAAGATATGATGGGTTGCGCTGGTGATAATGCTATCTTCATGCTGTCCCAAACTCCCCTGCTCCAAAACACGAAATGCGCTTTTTACTATGACGCTGAAATCTGCGCACCTACCCGAAATATCCTGGTCTTCCATCGCCACCTGCGCAATGGGCTGACCGTCCATGCCGACGATGGCTGAGGCGATAAAGCCGGGCAGGGTGTATCCCAGGGTTTGCAGCGCGGCAACCATGGCTGAATAATTGCGTTTGGCGGCGCTTTGCTGGCGCGTGGCTACCGGTCGTTCTGGCGCGGGAGCAATCAGCTCATCCGGCACAAACACAGGCGTTGATTCCGCGAACGGCGCGCCGCGTGTGGCAGGTCCATGTATGGCGCGATCAGACAATTCCCCGGTTTGCCGGGGCGTCGCCAGGCCTTGCGCCATGTTAGCAGGGATGCCCGAAAGTGAAGTGGGGTCGGCGGCCACCTTCTGCGGAGCTTGCCATTCTGCTGGATGCGGAGGTGACGCTTTCGCTGGTGTATCTACATCCGGGTAGGGCGTTTTCCCATTGCCGTGGGTCGAGGTTGCCGGACTGGGAGCAGGCATTGCGGGCCTTCCGGGCCGAACCGGGTGGGTTGGCTGCTCATGCGGCCACTCTGCCAGTGGCGGTTTGTTGGTAGGGGCTGCCGCAACCTGGCCTGAACCGCTCAGCGATGATGGGCGCATTACCTGCAACTCGAACTGGGTAGGCTGGTCCATCAACCAGGACGGCAGATCGGAACGTTGACCGGTAGTTGTCTTGCGCACAGTAGACGGAGTGATGCTGGAGCCGTTGGTGGATGCGGCGGGTCTATACCTGTCCGGAGCCGATTTGGGCGCGGGCGAATTGTCGTCCGTCACCGCCTGTAGCTTGCCCGGCCTTCCCGAACTGCGCAATTTGGCCGAGTCCTGCCACCATTCCTTCGGCTCCGCGCCGAAAGGTTGCGATGGCGGCGGGGGTGGTGGCGGGGATGGCAACGCGGACGACAGCCCGGCAACGTAGGTGAATGGACGATCATCGATAGCTTCAGTAAAAAGCATGTCTACAGGCGACAGGGTGTTTTCGGCAGGCGCGGTCACGCGGCCATTCACCGCCTCAAGCTCGCCGCTCAGCTGTTGCGCGGCTGCATATTTGGAACGGTACTGGAGCGCCTGCATAATCAAGCGCGAAAGCGGCTGCTTCACATTTGGCGTAACGCGCTCATCCCAGGGCTGTTGCGTCACCATGCCGTTTTTGTGCGCGGCCAGCGCGAAAAATGCCTCCTCACCGCGCAGCGTACCGTACTCGGCCCAGATCATTTCACCCGATTGGAAGCCCAACATACCCTGCTCTTCCAGCCCCGTATGCACCACCATGGAGATACTCTTGCGACTCATATTCACAATCTGGATCACATCGAGTAGATCAAACGAGGCAAGGCTGGCGGTAAAACCTGTTTGCTGGAGCAGACGCCGCACCTCCACTTTCAACAGACGCAGGTCAACCGGCTTTTCCAGGTAGCCAACCGCTCCATTCTCTAAAGCGCGCGTGCGCGCGCCCGCAACGTTTGCCACGGCCAGCATTATCATGCGTGTTTGAGGACAGTAGGTGCGAATCCATTGCAATACATCAAAACCATCGGCATCTGGCAATTGCATATCGCCGATTACCAGTTGTTGTTCATCCGCCCAGAGGATGCGTATGGCCTCAGCGCCCGTCAACACCCCCTGCACGCTATACCCATCCTTCAGGAGCGAATTGACAATACCTTGATTTAGATATTCGTCACCTTCTACTACAAGAATGCGCCATTGTTGAGACATCATTACTACCACCAAAAAATATAAATAGCAGGGTGTTTTCTCTGTACTCAGCAGAGTGTAACATGAGAAAGTCAGAATGACAAGTAGCATAGGACTTGATTGGTGAGGGTCGATTTCGCGTTGACCAGGGCGGGGGCAGAGCCGCCGCCCTGGTCAGCTTGCTTCTCCTGTTCGTACCTTGCGTACTGGTGAGAGCAGTAGCCAGGTTCCGGCCAGCATGACTCCAGGCACACCGGTGAAGAGGGTGGAAAGCAACACCGCCACGCCATCGAGCGCGCTCAACACGCTCATTTGTCCGGGCGTAGCCGCTAAAACCTGTACAGCGATCACGGGTAGGGCGATCCCTATTCGCACCATTCAGGGAAGTGAATGCCCGTGCGGTTGGTCAGAAGGAGGAGCAGGAAAGCAAACAGACAGAGCGCCACCTGTCCGGCGGCACCGTAATCACAAAGGATTGGGATAGACATGTATCCCAGGATATAGGCTGTACTCAGACCTGCGCAACCACACGGCCTGAGCAAACGATGCTGGTACCCATCTGGGTACCTCCTTACCTGCAAGCTAACAGAACTGTATAGCATACTTTGAGCGTGAGCGATCTGGGTGGGGACAAGCCCCTGAAGCATTCAATTCGCGCCGAGTGCCGTCTCTTCGCCTGTCATTCTTCGCTTCGCTCAGAATGACAGAAAATTCAAACTGATGCCCGGACATGCGATAATACATACGGAGCAAAGATCATTCAAGGAGTCTGCATATGCAACATTCACCTGAACAACTGCGGGAAAAGCAAATGGCCGGCGAAGAGGCCATCAAATATATTGAAAATGGCATGGTCATTGGTATTGGCACAGGTACCACAGCCGTCTACATGATCCAGGCCCTGGCGCAAAGACTGCGCGAGGGTTTGACCATCGTGGGAGCCGTTCCCACCTCGGAAGCCACCGCGCAACTCGCCAGCAAACTGGGTATTCCGCTCACCGACCTGGACGCTCACCCGCAGCTTGACCTGGCAATCGACGGGGCCGACGAGATCGACGGCCAGTTGCGCCTCATCAAGGGCGGTGGCGGCGCACTGTTGCGCGAAAAAATTGTGGCTGCCGCGTCTCGCCGCTTCATCATCATCGCCGATACCAGCAAGCTTGTTTCCCAACTTGGACACGCTTTTCCCGTGCCGGTCGAAACAATCCCGTTCGCCAGAACGCCCGCGCATCTTCAACTGCAAGCGCTGGGCGCGCACGTCCAACTGCGCCAGCGCGACGGCCAGGTCTTTCATACCGATAGCGGGAATATCATCCTGGATTGCTTCTTCCCCGGCGGCATTCGCGACCCGCAAGCGCTCCATATCAATATGAAATCCATCGTTGGGGTTGTAGAAATCGGCCTCTTTTTGGGCATGACTGAACGCGCCATCATTGGGAGCGCTAATGGGGTCCAGGTACTCGTCAATCGCCCATAGAGCCACTATGCTGACAACTTGATGCAATACCTATATGAGCTGGTCGGGATCGACACCGAGCGAACGTAATTTTTCAGCCATAGCCAGTGATCGCCGCGCTTCGGCCTCAGCGTGAGTCAATCGCAACTGACCAGCGCGGTCATACAGGCGCAACATTGTGCCGTCTGGGACTAACCAGCTATCCAGGCTCGGACTCCAGAGTGCGCCATTGCTGGCAGGAGTCATGGCTTGCATGGTCATAGTTTGTTGATTTAATTGCCAGCCAAACAGTCGCCGGTTTTTACTGGTCGACAGAGGGACCTCATGGGGATCATAGGCGAAGTATTCTTGCACTCCCATGCGCGCATATTTCTCGGGTTTTTGCGTCAGGTCTTTCTTCCAGGTTTCTTCTGAGGCAATCTCGAAAACCACCTGGGGCGCAGGGCCGCTTTTGCCAACACGCCAACTGCGCGTGAACTCTTCATACGCCACGCCTTTGATCACTGCTATATCTGGGGCGACGGGATACTCGTAAATATCCCTTGTCTGGTACATATTGAGGTTTTCGTACACAGCGCACACTTGCGCCTGCACCAACCACCGCAGCACCTCCATCAGGTAATGCACGAGGTTGGCATGGAAGGCCGTTTCCCCCATCAGGTCCTCCTCGGTGGGATGGGAATCGTAGTAGTACTTTACCTCATCTTCAATGTGCCGGGCCATCGCTGTATCCTTTCGCATTACCTGTCCAGTCCAGCTTGCTGATTCAAGGTCTCTCCAACCCCACAAAATTCTTCTAGTGCTAGTGTACAGGCCCCACGAACTTCTGTCAATCTTCCTGGGATTGTGTTTGTGATATACTTTGACATGGTTCCAGCAGTGTAAAAAGGGGTGAGCGGAGTATGCGAGTAATCACCACTATTCGTGAGATCATGAACGCGCGCGCCGAATGGTCAGTTTCTCAGCAGGTTGGCTTTGTGCCTACCATGGGATACCTGCACGAGGGGCATCTTACGCTTGCGCGCCAGGCTCGCCGCGAGAACGATGTGTTGATTACCAGCATTTACGTCAATCCGGCCCAATTTGGCCCGCGCGAAGACCTGAATACCTACCCGCGCGACCTGCCGCGTGACCTGCGCTTGCTCGAAGAAGAAGGGGTAGATGTCGTTTTTGTACCCGCGTCAGAGGAGATGTATCCTGCCGGTTTCGTGACCTATGTTGACCCGACGGGGGCGCTCGCGGAGCAGGCCGAGGGAGCAAGCCGCCCCGGCCATTTTCGCGGCGTGGCTACAGTTGTACTCAAGCTTTTCCAGATTGTCAGGCCCCATCGCGCCTATTTCGGGCAAAAGGACGGGCAGCAGGTGGCCGTCATAGCGCGTATGGTACGCGACTTCAACCTTCCGGCGCAACTGCGCATCCTGCCCACTGTGCGCGAAGCCGATGGACTGGCGATGAGCAGTCGCAATGCCTACCTGCTGGGCGAAGATCGTATAGCGGCGCGCGTGCTTTACAAAGCGTTGCAGGCGGGCCGCGCCGCCTTTGAAGCAAATCCCGGCGAGCGGGCATCGCTGGCCGCAAAAGCTATCATCGACATGGTACAGGCCGAACCTCGCGCGCGGCTCGACTACGTGGAGATTCGCGATACCCACGATTTCCTGCTAAAAGAAACGCTAGCGGCCCCCGCGCTGCTGCTGATCGCTGCCCACGTGGGCCCGGCGCGCCTGATCGATAATTTCTTGTTGCGCGAGGATGGCACCTGGGATACAGGGATCATCGCCACGTCCCAGGACTGACGAACGAAAGGAGCCTGGAAATGACGCAGGCGAAAATAACAGTACCGGCCATCCGGGAGAGAAAAAACGGCGCGAAGCTCAAAGTGGTAACGGCCTACGATACCCCGACAGCGCGCATTGCTGACAGCGCGGGAGCGGATATTATCCTGGTTGGCGATACGCTGGCGCACGTCGTACTGGGCTATGAAGATACGCTGCCTGCCACCGTCGATATCATGATCCACCACACGGCGGCTGTGGCGCGCGCGAAGCCCAACGCGCTCGTAGTGGCTGACATGCCCTGGCTCAGCTACCATATCTCGGTTGAAGAAGCCGTGCGCAATGCCGGGCGTCTGATCCGCGAGGGCGGCGCCGACTGCGTTAAGCTGGAAGGCGGGCGCAAACGCCTGCCCGTAGTCAAGGCGATCCTGGAGGCCGAAATACCCATCATGGGCCATCTGGGATTGACCCCGCAGTCAATTCACGCCATGGGCGGCTATCGCGTGCAGGGCAAACGTTTTGAGGCGGCACGCGAACTGCTGGAAGACGCGCGCGCCCTGACCGGTGCCGGAGTGTTCTCGCTCGTCCTCGAAGGCGTGCCGGACGTGCTGGCGCAGGTCGTGACCCACGAAATCGCCGTCCCCACCATCGGCATCGGCGCGGGTCGCCATTGCGACGGACAGGTTCTCGTCTTCCACGATGTGCTGGGTATGCACAATGACCACCTCGCCCGCTTCGTGCGCCAGTACGCCCACCTGGCCGATACCGCCACCGAAGCGCTGCAACACTTCTTCGCCGATATCCAATCTGGCGCGTTCCCCAACGAATCCGAGACATATCATACCGATGAAGAATCGGCGCGACTGCTGCGCGACTTTATAAAAAATGAGGAGTGAGGTACTGTCGATGAAGAGCGCCTAAAACCCGCCTTACAGAGAAAATGGGTCATTTGACACTCATTGCTGACGGCTCATCCATTTATCGGAGTAGAATTCGTAAAGCATCGATGGCTACTTTACCCATGCGCCCCATATGATTACCATTACTTTGCCTATTGACGCTGTAAATGGCAGGTGGTATGGTTATCTCATCCTCAAACTGATGCTGTATTCTACTACCGATTGGATAATGAGGGGAAATAACCATGAGCGCGCCGGAACCCTCAATCGCGCCATACACGGTTGCGGCTATTCAATTTGACCCGGTGATGGGCGAAAAAGACACAAATCTCTCTCGCCTGCTGCGCCTGACGCAAGAAGCCGCGCAGCACGGGGCGCGACTGATTGTGCATCCTGAACTGGCGACCACCGGCTATTGCTGGCTCTCGCGTGAAGAGATTGCGCCCTACGTCGAGCCTGTGCCTGGCCCCACAACAGATCGTTTCGCGCAAGTGGCCGCGCAATACGATTGCTACATCGCTACCAGTCTGCCGGAAGTTGATCCCGCCACCAACGTCTATTACAACAGCCTGGCTCTGATTGGCCCGGCGGGTCTGATCGGCGTCTACCGCAAAATCCATTCCTACATTTCGGAGCCACGCTGGGCGCGTGATGGCGACCTTGGCTTTCCCGTCTGGGACACACCGCTGGGGCGACTGGCCGGCGTGATATGTATGGACGCCGAGTTCTTCGAGGCGACGCGCATTCCAACCCTGCTCGGCGCGGATGTGCTGCTTTTCCCCACCAACTGGCTGGAAGAAAAATGTCCCAGCAACCGTTGGACGGCACGCGCTTTCGAGAACGGCGCGTACTTCATCGCCGCCAATCGCTGTGGCCTCGAACGCACCGTGCAGTTCAGCGGGGGAAGCTGCGTGCTCGACCCTGATGGAGCGATTTCCGCGTACCTTGATACTGGCGAGGGCATCGTCTATGGCGAGGTTGACGTGGCGCGCGCGCGCGATAAACGCTGGGGGCCGCTCGTCAAGGATGACAGTGGAGCGATTCGCCTGGAACCGGTGGGGAATCGCATCGCAGACCGCCGCCCGGCTGAATACCTCACGCTTGTCAACAACACCTATCTATGGGAACCCCTCATGTTTCACGGGCTGTACGATATGGGGGAACTGCCGCCAGGGCAACTTTCATGCGTTGGTATCATCCAAAACACCCTCTCGTCTTTGAAAGGACACGCCTATGGCTCACCATTGGACATGCTGATTGGCATGTTGCGCTCAACCCTGCGCGACCATGATTCCGCCCGTCCCGATGTGCTGGTATTGCCGGAACTTTTATTGCCCGGCCCATTGGCCGCCGGTCAGCTACCTGCCGCCGCTGTCGCAGCAATGCAAGCGGGGGCTATCGAGATTCCGGGACCGGAGACAGCAGCGCTGGTAACGCTGGCAACTGAATTTCAGATTTCGCTTGTGCTGGGTGTGGCGGAACGCGCATTTGAAAATAACGGTACAAAAGGCATCAATGAAGCGGACGCGATAAATCGCGTCCCTACATATTATAATACGGTTTTGCTGATTGACCCGGAGGGGGTGTATGGCAAGTATCGCAAGTTGCATCTTACGGCCAGCGATCGGCTGTGGGCCAGTCCCGGCAACCTGGGCCTGCCAACGTTCGATATGCCCGCGGGCCGGATCGGGCTGGCAACGGGCTATGACGTGCTCTTTCCTGAAACGCTGCGCGTGCTGGCGGGTAAGGGCGCGGACCTGGTATGCGCTCCCGCGTATCTCGATTTCCCCGACCCGGTAGGCCTCGGCCCATCGAGCATCACGTATGCGGTTACTGTCGCGCCGGACGAGTACGATGCCACACACTCCCTGATCTGGCGTTTGAGAGCCGCCGAACATAACGTCTACCTGGCGCTGGCGAACTGGAGCGGCGCGAGCGAGGGACTGCGCGCCAATGGCTATAGCGGTATTTTCTCGCCCTCCGCCTCACGCTATCCCTGGGCGGAGGTCATCGCGGAAGATGAACCGGATACAGCGTATCCCGCGCCGCCAGCTCTTGCCATGATGACCATCGATACACGCGAACAGCGCACGGGTCGCCGCTTAACAACGCCCATGCGTTTCGCGCCGGGAGAGGTGGTTGGCTCACTAACGGGTGAGCTTGCCTATAATGTGCGCGAAACGATTCCTGGTAACGTGGTGCGCAGCAAACCCCTGCTGCGCAAGCGCGTGCCATTCTGGTATCTAGACCTGATAAGAACACGCTAATTGCAGTACCCTCAAGCGGGTCGAGAAAGAAAGGGAGCTCCTGCCGCTTCCAGCGAGGAAAGTATACCTCTCAAACCCGAAGAGGTCAAGTGGAAATGCACTAAGGAGTTATTGGAGCATGAGATTACAGGATAAAGTAGCGCTTATCACCGGCTCCGCTGGAGGTATGGGCAAGGCCGCCGCCGAATTATTCGCGCGCGAAGGCGCAAGCATCATCGTGACCGACGTGGTTGCCGGCGCGGGTGAGGAGACCGCGCGCGGCATCCGCGAGGCGGGTGGTAAAGCCATCTTCGTCAAAGCCGATGTTTCTAAGGAAGAAGATGTGAAGCAGCTGGTGGCGCATGGCATCGATGCTTTCGGGAGCATCGACGTACTGTATAATAACGCGGGCATCATGCCTACCGATGACGGCGGCGTCACCGTTCTCAGCGAGGCGGTCTGGGACAGAATCATGGATGTCAACCTCAAAAGCGCTTTCTTCTGCGCCAAGCATGTTGTTCCTCATATGCTCGAAAAGAGAAAAGGTTCTATCATCAACGTTGCGTCATTTGTGGCGCTGATGGGCTGCACCGTACCGCAGGATGCCTATACCGCGTCGAAAGGCGGTATGCTCTCCCTCACCAAGTCGTTCGCCATCCAGTACGGGCCGCACGGCGTGCGCTGCAACGCCATCTGTCCGGGGCCGATAGAAACGCCGCTGCTGCGCGTGCTGTGGACGAGCGAAGAAGCTCGCAACCTGCGCCTCAACCGCATTCCGATGGGACGTTTTGGAGAAATCAATGATATAATTTATATGGCGTTGTATCTCGCCTCCGATGAGTCATCCTGGACAACCGGCGCGTGGCTCGTCGTCGATGGCGGCATTTCCTCGAATTATTTCTAATGACAATGCAAACAACAACCAACCTGTTTCAACGCTTTCAACAGCGCCTGGAAGCTGCCGGGGGAGAAGCGCATTACGCTGAAAGCCTGGTGGAAGCGGCGGACATTCTCGCCGCTCATCCCGCGCTCGTCCAACGAGAGATCGTCGTGCCGCCGGCATTCGAGGCGCGCCAGCCCTGGGGCGCGATCTTGCCCATGCTGGCCGAACGCGGCATTGCCATCTCCGAGGCAGGCGACCCCGCCAGCGTCGCAGACTTCCCGGCGGGGCTTTCCAGCGCGGAACTGGCAATCGCCGAAACGGGTTCCATCCTGCTGGCGGAAAACGCCCTTCCGGCCCGCATCGTCAGTATGCTTACCCTGACCCATTTTGCGCTCGCGCAGGCTGGCACACTCTACCCCATGCTCGAAGAAGCTGGCAGCGCGCTCCAACGCCTCACCGCTCCCGGCCCCGACCAGCGCCACTACATCTCACTCGTCACCGGCCCCAGTCGCACCGCCGACATCGAACGCACCCTCACCATCGGCGTCCAGGGGCCGCGCGCATTGTGTGTTATTATTGTAGAGTAGGGAATATGCAGGAGAAGTATGGATGTCTGGTTCTGTCATCCTGAGCAAAGCGAAGGATCTCTCGGCCCGGCAAGGTTTGACAGGAGAGCGCATTATGGACAATAAAACCTTCATTGACAACCTTATCGACACACGCGCTCAATGGGACGCCCTGATTGCGCAGATCGACGAACAATGGATGCTGGAGCCGGATGTAGAGGGCAAATGGTCGGTAAAAGACATCATCGCCCATATTCTATAAAAGCGTGGTTAGCGCAACGAATGTAGGGGCGGGGGTTGTGGAGAGGATGGGTGGGGGCGCTTGCGCCGCCCTGGGGGATGAGCGGTTTTGATCCAGGAAATGAGAGGACGCGGGCGACGCAAGCGTCCCCTCCCCTCTCAACCCAACCCCCGCCCCTACAGAAAAGATACATTCGGCTGGTAAATAGAAACATCAACAAACCCATATCATAGAAAGAGGCGCGCAATGAGTACCGAACTCACTCCCCTGACTCCCCCGCGGGAGGCCCAGGTTGAAAACGCCAATCCGACGAACGAAGAGCAGCCGTTTGATGTGCGCCTGGAACACGCGCTGTCCGACCAGCACATGCACGCGGCGTTGGAACGGTTCGCTCCCTCGTGGCGCGATTCGCGCGCGGGTGTTTTCTCCTACGAGGAGCAAGAGTACGGACCCGACTATAGCTTTCAACATATGCGTTCGACGCTGCGGCAGGCAAAAGATTACGCTACCGAACACCAGCCCGAACTGGTAGCTCGCTTCAAAGAAATGGCGCGGGCGGCAGGAGCCATCGTCTTCGAGGCGCGCACGGCGGAAGAGGCCAATCGCTATATTTACGACCTGTGCCAGCGCAAGGGCATTGATCTGGTGGTGAAATCGAAAACGATGGTCAGCGAAGAGACGGAACTGAATCATTACCTGGAAGCCCGGCAGATTCGCGCTGTCGAAACCGACCTTGGCGAATGGGTAGCGCAGCTCGCGCACGAACGCCCTTCGCACATGGTCATGCCCATCATTCACAAGACGCGCCAGCAGGTAGGCGCGCTGCTCAGCGAAGCCACCGGGCGTGAGATCTCACGCGAGGATGTGGCCGAACAGGTGGCGGTCATTCGCGTGGAACACCGCAAGTCGTTCCTCAACGCCGGCATGGGCATCAGCGGGGCGAACGCGCTGATAGCCGAAAGCGGCACCGTCATGATGATGACCAACGAGGGCAACGGGCGATTGGTGACATCGCTGCCGCCGGTACACGTCGTGATGGCGGGCTACGATAAATTGATCGGCACCTTCGCCGAGACGATGACGCAACTGCGCCTGCTGGCGCGCAGCGCGACGGCGCAGCACATCACCAGCTACACCACCTTCATAACAGGCCCGGCCATACCCGGCCACGAAATGCATATCGTGCTGGTTGATAACGGGCGCAGCGAGATGCGCGCCGACCCGCGCTTCAAAGACGCGCTGCGTTGCATTCGCTGCGCCGCCTGCGCCAACATCTGCCCGCCCTATGCCCAGGTGGGAGGCCATGCCTTCGGCTATATCTATAGCGGCGCTATCGGCCTGGTGGTGACGCCATTCCATCACGGCATCGAGGCCGGAGCGGGGCCGCAGAGCCTGTGCGTCAGTTGCAACGCCTGCGAGACCGTGTGCCCGGTAGAAATACCGCTGCCCGGCCTGATCCTCGATGTGCGCAGCCGCGTCGTCGAAGCAAAGGGGCTGCACTGGATCAAGAAACTGGTTTTTGGCGCGATGGCTCGCCCGCGCCTCTTCAACGTAGCCACGCGCTTGATTAGCATTGCTCAATTCCCTGTCACACGCGGCAGCAACTTTATCCGCGCGCGCAATTTCGGCATCCTCGGCAAACTGCCGCTGCCCTATATACGTCCAATGGTGAAACTGGCAAGCTGGCACAGTCTCCCGGCCTTCGCCTCGCGTCCCCTGCGCGACCGCGTCAAGCGGCAACTTGAGCGTTACGAACGTAGGGACGCGATTGATCGCGTCCTGCCTGATCGCGTCCCGGCAAACGCCACCTCGCGCCTGACCGTCTGTTATTTCGCCGGTTGCATGACCGACCGCCTGTATCCAGAAATGGGGCAGGCCGTCATTCACGTCTTGCAAACGTGCGGCGTGCGCGTCACGTTCCCGCTCGGGCAGAACTGCTGCGGCCTCCCCGCGCTCAACTCCGGCGACCGGCGCGACGGCGCGGCCATGGCTCGCCAGACCATCATCATGCTCGAACAGGCTCTCAAGGAGAGCGAGGCCGACTACATCCTCAGTGCCTCCACCAGTTGTGTCGCCACTATTGCGCAGGACTACACCAGGCTCTTTGAAGATCTCGACGAGCAGGGCTGGCTGCGGCGCGCGCGGGAACTGGCGGGCAAAGTGGTGGACTTCACCAGTTTTCTAGAACGGATGCTGGCAGAGGGCGTCCAGCTTCCAGTGCGCCAGGAGAATGGCGAAGCAACCATCGTCACCACCTACCACGACTCCTGCCAGTCGTGTAACTGCCTGGGCTTGCGCAAAGAAGCGCGTTCCATCATCCGCGACGCGCTGGGGCTGGAATTGCGCGAGATGCCGCAAGCCGATGTCTGCTGCGGCTTCGGCGGCTCGACTTCCATCGAACACGGCGACGTAGCGGAACGCCTGCTGCACAACAAATTGCGCAACGCCGAAAGCACAGGCGCGACCATCCTGGTAGCCGACAACCCCGGCTGCCTCATGCACATGCGCGGCGGCGTGGATGTGAACGGCAAAAAGCTGCGCGTGCTGCACCTGGCGCAACTGGTAGCGGAACGATTGGAATAATGCTGCTCTGCGGCGAGGCCGGATGCCCACAAGGGGCATCCCTACATGTAGGCAAACCACCTTTCCCATCTATGCCGCACCTCTACAAAGCGAGGTGGAGCGATAACAGGGAAGGGTATAAAGATATGTAGTGACGCCCCTTGTGGGCGTCAGGGGGCAGAGCTTGCTCCAACGATAGTGAACATGGGGGATACACCCGTGACAAAATGATACCAACAATGCTACAATGGGT
>DAHVFL010000043.1:12967-16130 GCA_027316975.1 Chloroflexota bacterium
CTATGGCAGACGAAAGAGAAGCGCGTCTACAACGGCTGCACGCCATCCGGGAAAAGGGCATCAATCCTTACCCCAACAATGTAGAGCGCACGCATACTATCGCGGAAGTACTGGCGCATTTTAACGAATGGCAGGGCGAAAACGGAGATTTTATCCTGACCGGACGCCTTCGTCTGATACGCGACATGGGTAAGGCTGCCTTCGCGCAAATCGAAGACGGCACAGGACGTATGCAAGTCTTTTTCCGCATCAACGACCTGGGAGAAGAAACATACAAGACCCTCAAGCTGCTCGATATCGGCGACTTTATCTCAGCGCGTGGCTATCTCTTCACGACCCGCACGGGCGAACGCACCCTGCACGTCCTTGAATACCACATCCTGGCGAAGGGACTGCGTCCCCTGCCGGAGAAGTTTCACGGGCTGGAAGATGTGGAGACGCGCCAGCGCAAGCGTTACCTTGACCTGATCGCCAACGGCGAAGAGGCGCGCACCATCTTCGTCACACGCAGCCGCACCATCAGCGCCATGCGCCGCTACCTGGATGAACACGGCTTTATCGAGGTCGAGACACCCATCTTGCAGCCGCTCTATGGGGGCGCGACGGCTCGCCCATTTATCACCCATCACAATACGCTTGACCGGGATTTCTATATGCGTATCGCCGTAGAACTCTACCTGAAAAGACTCATTGTGGGCGGGTTTGAGCGGGTCTATGAAATTGGACGTAATTTCCGTAATGAAGGCATAGATCGCACGCATAATCCAGAATTTACCATGATGGAATGCTACCAGGCTTACGCCGATTACAATGATATTATGAAGCTGGTCGAAGAGATGATCTGTAGCATCGCCGTTGAGGTCAGAGGCTCGTCGCGCATCACCTTCCAGGGTACGGAAATCGACCTGACGCCGCCCTGGCCGCGCATCCGCCTGCTCGACGCCATCGCGGAATTTACCGGCATCGACGTGAATCGCTTTCCCACGCGCGAGAGCCTCGCGGCTGAGATGCGCGCGAACGGCTACGAAGCCGATCCAAAGCTGGGACGTGGTCGCCTGATTGACGACCTCAAGGGCATCATGTTGCGCAAGGGAATACCCGCGCTGCGCCAGGCTTTGTTCCTGACGGATTATCCCATCGACATCTCACCGCTCGCCAAGCGGCACACCGGGATACCCGGCCTGACCGATCGCTTCCAACCTTTTGCCGGCGGCCTGGAGCTGGGTAACGCCTTCACCGAGCTAAACGACCCGCTCGATCAACGCGCGCGCTTCGAGGATCAAATGCGCCAGCTTGCCCAGGGCGACGACGAGGCGCAGGTGCTCGACGAAGATTTCCTGGAAGCGCTGGAAATCGGTATGCCACCCACCGGAGGCCTGGGCATCGGTATCGACCGCCTGGTTATGCTCATGGCCGACCAGGAGTCCATCCGCGACGTGATTCTCTTCCCGGCCATGCGCAAAATGGCGAATGAATAGTAGTATCTGTTGGGCGGCAGTTGCGTTGCGAGACTGTCGCTTCTGGAGATTCCCCACATGACCACATACCTGACAGGCGCCGTAACCCATTTATTGATTGGACAGAGCAGGCAGAGCATCGAATCTAGCAGCGTCGCCAGGGTACGCGCAACATTCGAGGGATTGGAAGGAGACACTCATACGGGTCTCACGCGCCGTTCCGATGTGCGAGTGCCGCATTACCCACGCGGAACCATTATCCGCAACACGCGCCAGGTGTCGATACTTTCACAGGAGGAACTGGCCGAGGTCGCGGCAACTCTGGAAATACCACAGATAGTAGCGGCGTGGGTAGGCGCAAATCTTGAGCTGCGCGGCATCCCCAATCTCACTCTGCTGCCTCCATCGACGCGCATCTTCTTCCCGGATGACACGGTTATTGTGGTGGATGCCGAAAACATGCCCTGCGTCGGACCCGGCCACGCCATCCAGGAACACTACCCCGACGCGCCAAAGCTGGCACAGCGTTTCCCCAGAGCCGCCATGCACAAGCGCGGCGTGGTCGGCTGGATAGAACGAGAAGGCTACATCAACGATGGTGATACTGTGCGTGTGATGCTGCCGCCGCGCGTCGTGTATAGCTATTAACGAAACGAGCAGAACTACGCCGATGCCAGGACCGAAGTAGTCGAGGAAATCCTCATGCAAGCGCGGGGAGAGGGTGAAAAAATGCTTGACAACCTACAGCTCTGATGCTATAGTTGCTCTTGTCCGCAAGGGCGCTTAGCTCAGTGGGAGAGCGCTTCGTTCACACCGAAGAGGTCACTGGTTCGATCCCAGTAGCGCCCATTTTTTATGCCTCAATTAAAGTAGCGACACCCCTTGCGGGTGTCTCGTATTCGTATCTTTTTAATACACAAGCAAAACGAATAAGAAGAGACACCCGCAAGGGGTGTCGCTACTGACCTACGCTTATCTTGACTATATGCACATTTCCCACTACACTTCATTGAGAGAGACATTCCATATTCCGTCTGCTTCACATTTCATCAAGCAGGGATGGTATTTGTATGGAGTATGACATTGAGAAGAAACGCCAGCAGTTGCTCGAATCGCTGCGCGCTGTTGGTATACGCGATAATCGAGTGCTGGCCGCGATGGAGGCTATTCCACGCGAGTTTTTTGTCGATGAAACACTCTATACCCAGGCCTATGATGATCGCGCTTTACCTATCGACATGGGGCAAAGCATCTCACAACCGCTCATGGTTGCCACAATGACCCAGGCGTTACAGCTACGAGGCGAGGAGCGCGTGCTGGAGATCGGCACGGGTTCCGGCTACCAGACGGCAATCCTGGCGCGCTTAGCCGGTCACGTCTATAGTGTCGAGCGTATTCAGCAACTGGCCGCCACCGCTTTCAAGCGGGTGTCAAAATTAGGAGTGGGAAACGTTACTATATATGTAGGTGATGGGTCGCTCGGTTGGCCGGAGCAAGCGCCTTTTGACCGTATCATCGTCACGGCGGCTGCCCCCGAAGTCCCGGCGCGCCTGTTCGATCAACTGGTTTCATGGGGCATGATGGTCATACCGGTGGGCAAGCCCGACCGCCAGGAATTGCTGGTAGTGCATCGCGCCCCGTGGGGACCGGAAGTACGCTCGCTGGGCGGCTGCCTCTTTGTACCATTACTTGGCGAAGCGGGCTGG
>DAHVFL010000440.1 GCA_027316975.1 Chloroflexota bacterium
CTACTCTTCACGCTTCCCCGCTTTCCCGACATGCTAGTTTCCCCTTTGGGTTTCCCCGCCAGGTGGGTCGGGCATCCTAGAAGGTACTTTGCCCTCAACCTTCTGCCCCTCTGGGGCAATCTCATGTGCGTCGAAACGGCGCACTAATTGTTCTTATTGTACCATGCCTGAGAAGAGAGCCAGGATATTACGCAAAAAGCCATAACTTCAGCACAGTATAGCATAAAAAGGCACAGTTTATTTTTCTTATAGCCAATTGCTCTTGACCAACGCTCGTATTCCCTCTATACTTTGCGCATGGCACAGGTCAATATTGACATACCAGTAATCTACCAGGATCATCACCTGCTCATCGTCAACAAACCGGCGGGACTGGTCATTCATCCCACGTATAAACATGCCGATGGCACGATGTGGGATAGTATCCTGGTCTACCTCGCGGAGCAGGGAGGCGACGGTTGGCAACCTGAAGAGCTGCCTGATAAGCCGCAATGGGCGGGCGCGCCGGAGCATATTCTGGTCATGCTGCGCGAGCAACAAAGGGCGAAACAATGGCAGGAAGATGGGCTTCTGGCGCGTCCCTGCCTGCTGCATCGCATCGACAAGGATACATCGGGCGTGGTTGCGCTTGCGCGCACCGAACGAGCGCGGCGTCACCTGGTACGCCAGTTCTACGATCACAGCATCGTGAAACGCTACCTGGCGGTTGTGCATAGGGGTTCGCCGCACTGGACGCGACCGCGCGCGCCGTTTACCGTCCACATGCTGGATGGAAGCGATCAGCAACCTGTAGCATCTGCTGAGCTTCTGGTAGTCAATGGCGCCAGGTACGCGCTCGATGGACCTTTGCAGCGTGACCCTGAAGATCGCCGCCGCTGCATTGTTGGCCCGTATGGGCAAGCTGCTGTGACGAAGGTGTGCGTACTCGCTGCAAGAGGAGAATATGCCCTGCTGGAAGCGCGGCCCATCACCGGGCGCACGCACCAGATTCGCGCCCATCTCGCGGCTGCGGGATTTGCAATCGCAGGGGATGCGACTTACGCATCGCCGGCCGGGGAAGAAACTCCTGCGGCGAAACTGTCAAGGCAGTTTCTGCACGCTTATAGCCTGGAACTCAGGCGATATCCTGATAATGAACGACAAGTATTTGTTGCGCCGCTGGCGGATGACCTTGTGGCATGGCTGGCGGCATATTTGCCCGAAGGGCTGGAACTACTCCATGCAGGGAAAACAGTATGCGCCGGATAGCGGACCGTACGCACATTTGAGCGCGGACGAAAAGAAGAAACGCCTGGACGCGATGGTGCGTATCTGGCAGAGCGCTACCGAGAAGCGCATCGAAGGCGAGGGATACCGCGCCTTTATTTCGGCGTCCGGGCTGGATGCATACCGCTATAGCGTCTGGATGCGTTTCCCGGAATGGGACCGAACGGCTGTCGTAGGACAGGTGGTAACATTGCAGCGTTCAGAAAGCGGCGCGCCCGAAGACCCCGCTCTTTTCAGCATTTGGCGACGCGACCAGTTGTTGAAATCGCTGCCAGATTGGAAACGCCAGCTTCCCAACGAGAACGTCTTCAACATCATGGTGCGCATCACTCCCGGCGGTCTGGGCGAGGGCGTGAAGTGGGCTACCGTCATGCCGAAAGAAATGATCCCACGCTACAAGCCGGGCTGGCCCACGCAGCAGGAATGGGTTGCGTGGACGCGCTCGTTCGACTGGCTCTCGGTCGCGGTAATGTTTGTGCGGGCGATGCTGGATGACCTCAAAGGTCAGTCCGCGACAAGTTGAGGGGCAGTTTCAGAGTCCATGATTATCTCAATAGACGGCGCTGCGCAACCGGTGAGGCCCTTGCGCAGGTCGCTGCGGATTTCATACGCTTCTTCCGCGATAGCAAGCACATCCAGGTCTACTTCTTCGACAAGCATGGTCTCGATGTTGTCCATGGCGATGTCCAGCGGCCCTTTGAATGGAACGGTGATTTGAGATTGACCGATCAACGTGCTGGTGTTCTGGCCGGAAACCTGTTTTCCGGCGGCGTTGGCATAGACGAGCACGACTTCATTTTCAAAAGCCCTGGCAAGACACAGGGCATTAACGAGCATCACTTCAGAAAACTTGTTAAGCTCCTGACCCTTGCCAGCGTCTTCGAGGCACCAGTAACTTGGGCAGATTACCATTTCGACGCCTTCGCTGACCATAGCGCGGAATATTTCAGGAAACATCAAATCCCAGCAAATAATCAGGCCAACTTTGCCGAAGCGCGTTTCAAAGACCGCAATATCATTCCCAGGTGTGATATAGCTGCGTTCAGGCAGCCACAGGTTGAGCTTGCGATACTGGCTCAGAATGTCGCCGTGCTGGTCAATATAGTATGCTGTATTGTACAGGCCGTCCTCGTCGCCCTCGATAATGGAACCGGGGACAATATCAATGTGGTACTGCGCTGCAAGCTGCTGGAAGTGTTTCACATAGCGCTGATCGAAGTCGGCCAGATCGACGCGCCCGTCGAGTGGGCCGGCGATAAAGTCTTCAGGGAATACGATCAAGTCGGCTTCCCGCGCAACTGCCTGTTGCATGAACTGTTCGGCCTTTTCCAGATTTTCCTGTGGCGCAAACTGGCTGATTTCAAATTGGACGACGGCTACTTTGAGTTGCATGATGGTCTTCCAGCCTTTTGTGATGCGTACTTGAATCGATACACTCAAATGAAACAACGGCTTTAGCATCTATTCTACATCAAACCGTGTGTTTTTGCGGGGGGAGTAGGACATTTGTATAAAGCCGCGGTTACTTTGCCCAATCGCTCAGCAGCGCTTTGGCTGCGTTGTGGCCGGGCGCGCCCGTGACGCCGCCTCCCGGATGGGTGCCTGAGCCGCACAGGTAGAGACCGGCGACGGGCGTGCGGTAGCGCGAGCATTCAGGCGCGGGACGCAACGAGAAGAGTTGGTCGGGGGTAATCTCGCCATGGAAGATATTGCCATTGGGCATACCGTAACGCTGTTCGATGTCCACCGGGCTGAGTACCTGGCGATGTAAGACAGCACCGGCGAAATTGGGGGCGAACTCGGTAACGGTGGCAATGATGCGATCCGCCATCTCGTTCTTTACTTCTTCCGACCACGCACGGCCCCGCAGATGATACGGCGCGTACTGGCAGAACATCGAGGTACGATCACAGGGCTTCGCCTTCTATCTCTTTTATTTTCTCTCGGACAGTACTAGCCCATTCAACTAAATCCGACCTTGCTCGCTGTACTTTCTTCTTTTCAAGATCGTAGGAGTGTATTATCGAGGTGATTCTCTCGCCAGGGCGAGTCCACCCGGTTTGGCAGCCATCTGCATCAGGATCAAATTGTAGATGGTCTGTAGCGGGGTCGTCACTGTAGGTTGTCTCTGAAACTCTATTCCCCTCCAGCTTTAACACCTCTCGTCCTTTTTCATCTAGCTTTTTGCTGACTTCTTTAATCTTCCCAAGCTTTTCTCTTTCTTCTGCTGATAGCCTGGGTTTCTCTAAGAAAAGGTCGATGAGAAGACGATAAAATATTTCGCTCTCCTTCTCGCTCATGCCCATAACTTTCTCTCCCTTCGTATCAGAACATCAGTCCTAGTATACACTATTCT
>DAHVFL010000441.1 GCA_027316975.1 Chloroflexota bacterium
GCGACCGCGAGGGTTGCTACACCGACGCGACCAGGGCGACCGCGAGGGTTGCTACACCGACGCGACCAGGGCGACCGCGAGGGTCGCCCCTACCGTATACGGGCGGAGTTTATTGCTTTTGAAAATAAACCCGGCTATACTTTGAGCAGGTTTTCGCGAAGTAATTGACGTGGTCTACAGCCTCTATAGGCGCTCTGATCGGCGGTTTCGCCATTCAGCAAACAAAAGATGTCGGACTGGTTTATATCACCATTGGTTTGCTGGCCTTTTTAATTGCTGTGCTGTTCTGGTTGACGCCGCTTAGATATGCGGAGCGGTATTGGAGTCACCCCGGTGTCCTGATGAACTTTGACGACCGAATGCAGCAATGAGTGCCGCCCCGTCCTGTAGGGACAAGGGGCGGATGTGGAGTGGATGAGGGGGCCTTGTGCTTGTCCTCGTGGCAACAGGATTCGCCTGGGTTCCGTGAGGCAGCATGGTTAGACCCCAACGAGGACAAGCACAAGGCCCCCACCCTTCTCCACATCCGCCCCTTGTCCCTACAGACCGTCCTGAACATTTTCGCCAGAAGATTGCGCTGGAGGGTCGCCATAGATGCCGCGATATTCGGGGGGCATCATGGCGGCGATGTGGCGCATGACTTCGCGGGTGGCTTCTTCGATGTCTTCGCGGGTGATTTTTTTGCCTCTGGGAGCCAGGAGTAGGGGTTTCCCGTAGGTGATGGTGACGGGCGGGCGCAGTTTTTTGAAGGCGTATTCGCTGCCCCAGACGGCGACGGGGATGACGGGGACACCGGCGCGCAGGGCGATCATGCCGAGGCCAACATGCCCCTGGCCCAGCTGGTGGATTTTGCTGCGCGTGCCTTCGGGAAAGATCATAAATATTTTCCCGGCTTTGAGCTGGGTGTCGGCGGCGCGCAGGGATTGGCGGTCGGCCTCGCCGCGTTTAACGGGGAATGCGCCCATCAAGCGCACGATCCAGCCAACCTTGCTGTAAAAAAGCTCTTCCTTTGCCATGTAGACGACTTTGCGTTTAATGAAAGAAGGGACGAGCGGCACATCCATCCATGACAGGTGGTTAGAGGCAATGATGAACGCGCCTTCTTTCGGCACATTCTCGAGTCCGATCACGCGCAAGCGCAATTTCAAGAAGATGATGAAACGCACAACGGCGCGCACGGCTTGATAGAACCACGTGGGTGTATCGTAGGGTTCATACAGGTTTTTGGCGGATTTACTCGACTTCGCCGGTTTTACGGGTTTATGCGATTGCTCTGCCGCCCGGGCCTGTTGTGACTGTTCTGGTTCAGGGTTATCCGACGCCGGGGTTGCGCCACTTTGCTGCGTCATTACGCCACCTCCAGATATCCGTAAATCACCTCCAGCACCTCCGGGACGCTGAGGTTATCGGTCATGATAACAATGGCGTCATGCGCTGGTTGCATATTTTCTTTGTCGCTTTCATCTCTACGTTCAATGTCGCTCATTATTTCTGAGAGCGAGGGTAGCGCGGCATCCCCTGTTCCCAGGCGTTCCTGCAATTCCGTGTAGCGGCGGCGGGCGCGTTCTTCCAGGCTGGCGGTAAGGTAGATTTTCAGTTCCGCGTCGGGCAGCACTACCGCGCCAATGTCGCGTCCAACCATGACGACGCCATTGCGCTGGTATGCCAGGGCGCGCTGCTGCGCTCTCAGTACCGAACGCACTTCTGGATGCGCCGATACTTGCGAGACAACCCTGGTAACGGTCGCGCTGCGTATCGCCCAGGTGACATCCTGCCCACCGGCGCTGACGGTATAGAGGCGACCATCCTCGACATGTGGGTAGTCAATGACGATATCAGCGCGCTGAGCCAGCGCTCCCAGGGCCGCGCCATTGCGCGCATCAATGCCGCGTTGCAGCGCCAGCCAGGCGACTGCGCGATACATGGCTCCGGTGTCAAAATAGAGATAGCCCAACTTGCGCGCCAACTGCTCCCCAACCGTGCTTTTCCCGGACCCCGCCGGTCCATCGATGGCGATTCGCCCTGGACGCATGTTTCCTCCGCTGGCTCAAGGTTGTCAATATCCTGAAGGATTATACCATATGGTTTTGGGGTCTGGTAGTTTTATCTTGAGTGCCGGGTAGATAGGCGGTCTTTCACCAGTAGGTTTTTTGGAAAGGCGCAGAAATTCTGTAGGGGCGGGAGTGGCTGATGGGGTGGGAGGAGACGCTTGCGTCGCCCTGGAGTGAGGGGCGTATCAGGCCAGCACCAGGACGGGGGCGACGCAAGCGTCCCCACACCGCCCAACACCACCCCCGCCCCTACAGAACGCAAAAACCTACCAGTGAAAGGTGTCATGCTGAGCGCAGCGAAGCATCTGCGAGCGACCCGGCGAGAGATGCTTCGCTGCGCTCAGCATGACAGGCGAGATCGGCGCGTTTCAAAAACCTACCAGCCTCCCAGGGCGGGGACAGAGCCGCGCGCCCTGGTTCAGCCCAGTCGTCCAAAACGTCGCTGGCGGCGATGAAAGCTATCCAACGCGGCGCACAAATCTTCCTTGCCAAAATCGGGCCACAGCGTGGGCGTGGCGTAGTACTCGCTGTAGGCCGACTGCCAGAGCAGGAAGTTACTGACACGCATCTCCCCGGCGGTGCGGATCACCATATCAGGATCGGGCAAGTCGCGCGTATAGAGGTAGGAGCTAATCATGTCCTCGTCGATGGTTTCGGGGTTACGCCCATCGGCGATGATCTGGCGTACCGCGTCCACCAGCTCGGCTCGCCCGCCATAATTGAAGCAGACGTTGAGGCCGATGCGCGTATTGTTTTGTGTCAGATCAACCGAGTCCTGCACGGCTTTTTGTATATCAGGAGAAAGGTCTTTCAAGCGGCCCAGGTGGCGCAGCCGCACTCCTTCGCGATGCAACTTCTCAATATCGGAGCGGATTGTCTCCCAGAAGAGACGCATCAACCCATCGACCTCGGTGTGTGGTCGCCCCCAGTTCTCGGTTGAAAAGGCGTACACGCTGAGCATTTCAATAGATTCATCAATCGCGCATTCGAGGACACGTCGAAGGGCATTCACGCCCGCCTTATGCCCGGCAAGGCGTGGCAGGTGACGCCTGGTGGCCCAGCGACCGTTGCCGTCCATAATAATGGCGAGGTGGCGCACTCTCGGCGTCTGCTCGGATGCCGGTTGTTCGGTGGTAATAGATTGCGACTGCGGCGCGCTATTTCCCTTCGCTGAAGTGAAATAGTTTTGAAGCCTGGCCAATGTTAGACCTCCAATATCTCCAGTTCCTTGGTTTTGCCGACCTTATCCATCTCATCGATGTAGCGGTCGGTGAGCTTTTGTAGCCGCTCGGTGCTACGTTTCAGCTCGTCTTCAGAAACTTCTTTCTTTTTCTCACGATCTCGTAACTTATCCTGAGCATCCCGGCGAACGTTGCGAACAGCAACTTTGTGTTCGTCCAGTTTTTTGTGGAGGGTCTTGACCAGATCACGACGACGTTCTTCGTTGAGCGGAGGGATTGCAAGGCGGATTACCTGACCATCGTTGTTAGGATTGATGCCCAGGTCCGATTTCTGAATCGCCTTTTCGATATCTATCAGCAT
>DAHVFL010000442.1 GCA_027316975.1 Chloroflexota bacterium
CCAGTATACACTCTGAAGTTACTGATGGTGCCGACCTGGGCCGCCGCCGTTTTGAAGACGAAGAAAGAGAGATTGTTGCCAAAAGCCATTGCATCTTCCGGTACATAGTCTGCCGCGCTGGGTAGGTAATCCACAATGGCATCTAACAGTGTCTGTACGCCGATGTTTTTGCTGGTTGAACCGCACAGAACAGGGATCAACTCACCACTGCGCGTGCCCTTTTTGACGACGTTGAGAATTTCTTCGTCGCTGAGTTCTTCGCCTTCAAGGAATTTTTCCATGATCGCGTCGTCGCTCTCAACCGCCGACTCGATTAATTGCTCGCGGAAAGTGCTCATACGATCTTTGAGTTCAGCCGGAATGGTGACTTCCTGTATCTTGTTGCCGCCCTCAAAGGTGTAGCCCTTCTGTGTAACGAGGTCTACCACGCCCTTAAAGCCAGCCTGTTCGCCGATGGGAAGTTGCAACGGGACGACTTTCAACCCGAAGCGGTTGCGCAGCGACTCGAGCGCCTGCTCGAACGACGTATTTTCTCGATCTAGCTTATTGACCAGCACGATGCGTGGCAGTTTGCGTGCGTCCGCGAATTGCCAGGTCAGTTCCGTGCCAACCTCTACTCCTTTTTCAGCCGTCACCACCACGAGCGCGGCATCTGCCACGCGCAGCGCCGCTTTAACCTCACCCACGAAGTCAGCATAACCAGGGGTATCGATAAAATTGATCTTGGCGTTCTTCCATTCGACAGGTAGCACTTTTGCATGGAGAGTCATACGCCGTTTGAGTTCATCGGGGTCGTAATCGGCGATTGAGCTACCCTCATCGACTTTGCCCTGTCGCGTGACTGCCCCGCTATCGTACAGCGCCGCATCAATGAGAGATGTTTTACCTGCTCCAACATGGGAAATCAACGCTACATTGCGAATGTTTTCCGCAGTATAGACCTTCATGAAGTTGAATCCTCCTAAGTATCTAGTCAGAGGTGATCTATGACGAGTATGGAAATAGACCGCCTTCATCCCCACGCCAATTGTAAATGCTCCGACCAAAGGTAAAAAGACAGCATACCCATCTATTACGGTTAGTATGTTGTAGTATAGCAGCATAATGTCGTTTGTTCAACAGAAATTCGAGTAAGTTTTTCTGAGGCCATACCGCTTCGCGGTTCTCAATGAATGGGGAGAACGAGTCAACGGGCAATTCACAGCAGATTCGTTCTCACTGGCAAACGCCGTAGGCGGCATGAAAACCTGTATGCCCCAATAAAGGAGGAATGATTTGATCGCACTTCCAAAGGCCATCACCTTCGATTGTTATGGCACCTTGATCGACTGGGAGAGCGCGGTGCAGCGTTTTTTCGCGCAGCGTCTGGCCGCGCACAATATCGAAGGCATGGATGCTCGCGCGCTCCAGCATCGCTGGGAAGAGATACAGTTTGTCTCTATCCAGGAACGCTATCGTCCATACCGCGAGGTGTTGCGTGACACGATGCATATGGCCCTCGATACGGTCCAGGTTCCCTATGCAGAAGAAGATATTGAGGCATTTGCCGATTCGATGGGCAGCTGGGAGCCATTTTCCGACACGCGAGAAGCGGTCCTTGAACTACAGAAGTACCTCAAAGTTGTCCTTATCACCAATACCGATAACGCCATCATCGCTGAAACCCAGCGCACCATCGGCGTTACCTTCGATGAGATCATCACTGCTGAGCAAGCCGGAGCCTATAAACCCTCGCACAGGGGCTTTATGCTAGCTCGCGAGCGCCTGGGTTTACCGGTATCGGATATCTGGCACGCCGGATTTGGCTTCAAATACGATATCGTTCCTGCTACAGAGCTTGGCTACACAACAGTATGGATAAATCGCCAGGGTGAGACCCGCCCGGTGGACGTAAAGGAGACATTTCTGGTGGGAGATATGAGGACGCTGGTCTATGTGATAAAGGGCATTGCAGCCTCTGAGTAACGTAACAAATCCTGCTTGGAAAGGAGCAGGCATAACAGCGCAGTGCCTGGTACAGGATGGCATAACCATTACCCGTGTATCCAAAGCATTGATCTTAGATGCGGCCTGGGGCCGAAAGCGAGCGGTTCGAACCGCTCGCAAAGAACATGAGGATGGTTTTGTTTCTTACCAGAGCCGCACGACATCCTTGAAGGTGAGTTCCCCGTTGTCATAGCTGACCGTACCAACGTAGCGGCGTGTGAAGTTATTTTCCCCGCTGATGGTGACATCGAGTTTTGCCTCGTCCTTCTTTCCGGGAATGAAGTGGTTGTACTGGAAGGACAGGAGGCCGAACTTCCGCTGGAAGAACGTCTCTATGTCATGCTTGATGCTGGTTTCGCGGTCTTGTTCAATCATTGCGCTGTGTACCTTTCCAGAGGAGAAGGTCAGGGCGGTACCTGGTGATGAGCCACCTGATCTTCTCTTCGTCCATTGCTCAAATGACTACAGCCATGCCGTGTTTGCTGAAACGCTGCTACTCGTCATTGCTATAGTCCGCTAAACGCCTATTTCGCCAGGAGCAGGGTGACGTTATTGCCGAAGAACTCGGCTTTCAGGGTACCCAGCGAGCGATCTATCAAGACAGTAAACGTGTTGCTCTCGCCGCGTCCCAACTGGGAGCGGTCGTCCACTACGCCCGTGATGCGCAGCAATCCCGCCTCGTCCACGACATTCGCGATGCGAGCGATACGAGACATACCAGGCAGCGCAACTGTGCTCATCGTTTCAGGCGCGCCCGCGAAGACCGATTTTGTGATAACCCCGGTTTTTGTATCGAGGTTCACGTGGCCCTCAATCACATACGACGCATAGTTAGGAAGCGGCTTTTGCGGCATTCCAGCCACCGCTCGGAACGTCACCGAGCCGTTCGTAGCAGCGCTGTTTGCCAGCAGACCCGCCGAAGGCAATACGGCTCCAGCCGCGACGGCGGAACTGGCACCCGCCACTTTCAAGAATTTTCGCCGGTTGAGCTTCTCCATTGTGTGTACCTCCTGTTCTAGTGTGGATTGCCCACAAAGGGGAACTCATTCAGGTAGTCGGTGTGGGGGCCGACCTTGTCCGTTGTAATCTGCCCGTTCGTCACGAGCGCGAGTTCGATGTCGATCACGTCGTCGGTGAGCTTGCGCCCATTGAGGAAACCTGCCGAGCTGCTGTAGTTGTATGTCAGGATGTCGGGCAGCAGGATGTTGGTAATCGCATCTGCGTGCGCATCGTCATACTTAAACGACTTCAGCGTATTCTCGAAGCTTGCGCCGAAAAGCGCTCTCTGCCTGCTGGGCGGGGTGTTGTTGAATGTGATCTTGTCGGGGCCATGGTTGAACACAGTGTTGATGGCCGGGCGACCCATCTGATCGTCCTGGACGAGATCGTTTGAATCGAAGTCCGCGTCACCTGTGGCCTTGAGCGTACGCACCCAGATGCCAACATTCGGGTTCTTGCCCAGCGCCCAATTCGGAACCTCCAGCACGATGCTGAAGACATTCTTGTCGATGAAGAAGTCGCTGCCAGTAAACTGGAACCCGTGCAGGAAGCCTACCAGGTCGAAGAAGAAGGGGTCGCTGCGCAGGCCCGCGTAGAATCTGTACGG
>DAHVFL010000443.1 GCA_027316975.1 Chloroflexota bacterium
CGTACCAATGGTGCGCAGAGCAGCGCGACGAGATTGACGCGCCGTGAACATCTGCGGCAACTCCATGTTTGATCTCCACTCCTTCTATTTCTAGATGAGTTTTATTTCAAAGCGGGTAATCAGGTGGCGCAAAAAGCGTCGCTGCGCGCCCTGGTCCTGGGGTGCGAGGCGTGTAAGGCAAGGAACAGAACGAGGGGGACGCAAGCGTCCCCTCCCTCTTGACTTACATCCCCTGTAACTGTTTCAGGGCGCTCTGGGCCGAAGGCCCAAATTCGGGGCGGGTCTCAGCCAGTCGTTGCAGCCAGGGAATAGCCTCCATATCGCGGTATTGCGCCGTGAGCTGGCAGGCGACGCGCACAACTGTATCACGCGGGTCGTTGAGCATATTACGCGCCACGACGCGGCTGCGCGAGTCTTCGCCACGCGGGTCGATGCTTTTCAGCGCCTCCAATGCCGAGGTGCGCACGTAGGGGTCAAAGTCATTGGTGGCTTGCAGCACCAGGTCGAGCGCACTGCGATCGCTCAACTGCGCGAAGGTGCGGATAGCAGCGGCGTACACAATGCTCGCGGGAATATCGGGATCATTCACGACGAGATTGTCGCGGCCTTTGGCGCGATTCGCTCGCGCATTCACGGGGATAACGCGGTTGACCAGTTGCACCAGCGAATTCACTACGCGCCGGTCGCCGAATTGCACCAGCGTATCACATATCTGGCTCAGGCGCATAGCGTCTTCGCGATCAATGATGCTGGTGGCGCTCTCCAGGCGCACCAACAGCGCCGGTGCCGCTCGCAGTTCGCGTAAATCTTTCACCGCTTTCAGGCATGGCCCGAATGCCTCTGCATCCGTGTTTAATCCATCAATAATGGCATCGCGTCCGGGGCCATTGATCCAGCGTTCGATCTCCGGCATCATGGGCAGGCTGGCCAGCACAGGCTCTACGATACGTGCGTCCTGCTGCGCTCCGCGTGATATTTCGCCCCAGTAACGGCCCAGGAAGAGTCCCAGGCGATGCAGCGCGACGGCATTGCTCCAGTTGGGCGACTGCTTTGCCCCATCGAAAAGCGCGCTAGTAAGGGCAGGCAGGTCGCGATCAAAAGCGACGGGCAACGTCTCGCTATTCATGGTAGTCGTGGAATCTTGAAAAACATAGACGCAGATCAGCGCGGCCTGCTGAACCAGGCGCGGGACCCTCCCTCCGCGTAAGAAATTTTCCAGCGCAATAGTGCGATATAATGGGGCCGCCAGGTAGCTTTCCAGCCCTTCCGCGTCATCCATGCCACTTGCCAGCATGATTTCAAAGAAGCGGGTCTGATTTAAGGTGGCGAAGGCATCAATCACATCAACCTTTGCCCACCCTTTTGCTTCTTTGAGCGCGCTGACCAACGCTTGCAGCGCGGTAACGGTTGACTGGCGCACCAGCGATTGCGTGGCATACAGCGAAGAATGTGGATCGGCGGCTAGCTTGCCCAGCAATCTGGAAAGTTCGGGGGATTTATAATAGCCCAACAGAAGTAGCGCGATGCGGCGCGCCCGTCCGGTACTTGTCTCGGCAGGGTTGGCATCGGCTGGCAAATCTTCAGGGTCATCCTCCTCGGCCAGCTTGACCCAGGCAGGTACCAGGTTTCCGGCGCGGTCGATTTCCAAAATAGTAGGGACAAGCACAGGTATCCATTCTGCAAGGGGGCCGATATCGAGTAAAAGGGTCAATCTTTCGATGGTTGCCTGCACAGAATAGCCGCCCCAGCGCAAATCTGTCAGCAGGGTTGTCAGTTCAGAGCGCAGATCGCTCAACTTCTGCTTAACCTCGGGTGCCTCCGCATCGACGGGTGTAATGCTTCGTCGCGCCGCGAGATGTTCAACCGTTGCCGATCGATTCGAGCGTTTGAACGCGGCATCGGGAACCGGTGTGACAGTCGTTGGAAGCGATGGCGCGGTCACCTGTGATTCATCTGTCACTTCCATGATCTCTAGTGATCCCTGCCCTGTGACATTGCTCCCGCCTGGAGGAGTAGGTTCGGTCTGTTCTACGCTTAAGTCAGACATGCTATTCGTCATCCTTTTTCTTTTCTATTACGCAAATACATACATACATACCATATTACATTGCACATTGTAACTTTCTGTTCAGCTATGGTCAAGCATGAGTTAACCAGAGCGGGGCTTGCCCCGCCAGTTGTCATCCTGAGCGCAGCGAAGGATCTCGCGCCCGGCGGGGGCCAGCCCCATCGCTGCGCTCAGGATGACAACGGTGCTTCCTTTATTATGTGCTTGTAACTTCAGGCTTATTCATGCGTGGTGGCCGCTGGATACCCCTAAAGGGGCATATTTTCTCACGACCTGAACTCATCGATCTCATCTCGTATCACTTCTCTACCAAGATGTTTACTAAGCCCTTCTAAGATTTGCGCCCTCTTAAGCTTACCAATAGGTTCTCCCTCTTCAGCACGCTGAATAGTAGAGATTGATACTCCTGAGAGGACAGATAATTGTTGGCGTGTTAGTTTCGCAACCTGTTCTCTGTGTGTATTAACCGCACACGAGAGCATCAGTGTCAAGAAAGGCAGCGGCACGATGCAACCTTACGGCGATAACTTCATTCTTGTCATTCCTGTAGATTTCCTGCTCCATGAGCCTGACCGTCCCTTTTGCTATGACATGACCTGTGGTTGTAAAAGGAATGAACGCTTATTGTGGGAAGTTTCCCGTTACATTGAAGAAGGCTCGATGACCCTGGGGGAAGGCCAAGCGTTTGTTGCAGGAAGGACAATATAAAATGCAAAACTATCCCATCCGCAGGAGAGCGACAGCCGAACGCATCCCAACCCACCGCGCAGGACATTCGATCAATCACCATCCTGAAGATGAGCCGTATATAACGGATCAACGAAAACGGTCCTCGAACAACCCGCTCGATCTGGCTGATGGTCTGGACTACCCAGGAGAACTAACCAGAATGCCAACGAGTGCAGTTCGTTATATCGATACGAGGGGCGATCAGGTTATTCAGAGGGGAAATAGGCGGTTTGTTATTCATGACGAACCACCACCCAGGCATAGGCGAAGACCGCACTGGTTAGTCATTTCTGGCTTGAGTATGATTGTGATGCTGTTGTTGTGGTGGCTGTTGAGTTTGGCGTCTGGATGGTGGACAGAGCATCAGTTAGATGCAACCTATGAGTTTCCTCGAGTGTCACAAGCTGATGCAGTGGTCTACCCTGGTGACAGCGCAGCCCATCCATCCCACTATCTGTTTTTGAACCTCAACGGGACGGTACTGATTATTGAATTGCCACACGGTGACTCTGCCAAAGCCAGGATATACAAAGGCCCCACCTTGTTTTCAGACAATGCCGATCAGATCCCCGTAACCGGGGAGTTTCGGGTGGTGAACAGCAAACTAGAACTGCTGGTTCACATCCAGGACAGGGTGATTCTCTACCTCAACAACGGCACCCAGTTTATCCCGCAGTAGGAGACGCACATGTACGACATGGAAGACGAACCCGTTGCAGAACCCCTGGAAACCATTCACCTGTATGTAGTTCGGGAAGGGCCAGAGCGCCCTTCCTTGCTGCCT
>DAHVFL010000444.1 GCA_027316975.1 Chloroflexota bacterium
ATCCCATCCTGCGCGCCTACGTCGAAGAGGACCGCTCGCTGGATGAAATACTGGCGATGGGCTATGAGCGCAAAACGGTGGAACGCATCATGCGGCTGGTCGATTATAGCGAGTATAAACGCCGCCAGGCTCCTCCCGGAGCCAAGATTACTACTCGCGCCTTCGGTCGCGACAGGCGTCTGCCGATTACCAACCACTATCGCGGGCTGGTCTAGGTTTTCGGTACTCAAAAAGAAGAGTGCTGGCGGCTCGCGAGCCGCCAGCACTCTTCTTTTTGAGTACCTATTTTACTCTTTCACATCTCGCTTCCATGTCAACCAGATGGCAACGGCTGCGAAGATGGCGGCGTATACTGCCGCGACTACCAGCGTGTGCGTGCCGTCCACCAGGATACCGTGCGTTCCACCCGGGCCTGCATTGTAGAGAGGTCCAAATCCTATAGTGAGTACACGGTTGTTCATCAGCGCCGCTGGCATCTGGTTCAGGTTCGGCCCCAGGAAGTAGGCCGTGATACTGAGCCAGAAATCGCTGCCCGTTACGCGATTCGCCAGTAACATGATGACCGTGCCGAAATTGTCCAGGGGGAAGAAGGCCAACGCTGCGGCTATGCCGAAGACCGAAGCGCGGCCAATGACCGCCGCCGCCGTTGCCAGCAGGATGCTCACGCCCATATTCAGCAGGATAGACAGGACGAAGATGCCGCTATCCGACCAGAACTGCGAGGTGAGCGTGCTGAAGGAGTTGAGATTGCCCGCGATACCGCCAATCAGGAGAATAGTCAGCAGAAAATTGACCAGGACACCGGCAATCAACAGGATGAGCGCGATAATCGTCATCGTCAGTAGCTTGGCGAAGAGCAGTTGCAGTCGCCCGACGCCCCGCGAGAGCAGGACGCGAATGGTGCCAAGTTGATATTCCTGGCCGATCATACGCGCCGTCACAATCAGGAGGAAGAAGCCGGTGAAAACGCGCAGCACCGATAGGCCAATACTCATCTGGTCGTAGTAGGCCACCAGCGGCGCGCTGGCAATAGCCTCTTTGAAACGCGGCCTGACGGTCTCAATGATATAAGGTAAGACGGTCACGCCGATAACCATCACCAGTAAAATCCAGGTGCTCCACTGGTGCATCACCTTGAGAAATTCGCCGCGCACCAGTCCGAAAAAGCTGGGTTTGGCTGTGCGTAATTGTATGTTTTCCGGCGACGCGGATGTAATCACTGCGCTCATTGCACACCTCCTGTGCCACCGTTTGTCAGGCGCAGGAAGACCTCTTCCAGGTCCTGCGTGGCCTGCGAGATGGTATCGGGCGCGTAGCCCGCTTGAACAAGAAAAAGATTAAGTTCGCGTCCGCGATTGCCGGGCGCGGGTGTAATCAACGCGCCCTGTGCGCTCAGTCGCGCTTCTCTGCCCCAGTTCTGCGCCTGCACGAGGGCCAGCGCCTCCTGCGCGCGTTCCAACGTGACGGAGAATTCGCCATGCGCGCTGGTCAGTTCCTCGACGGTCGATTCTGTCACCAGTTTGCCCAGATTGATGATGGCGACCTTTGTACAGATCTGTTGCACTTCGGGCAGCAGGTGACTGGAGATGAAAACGGTCTTGCCCGCGGCTGATAGCTGGTGCATCAGGTCGCGCATCTCCACGATACCGGCGGGGTCGAGGCCGTTGGCCGGTTCGTCAAGCACCAGCACGTCCGGGTCCTGCAAGAGGGCTATCGCTACCCCCAGGCGCTGTTTCATGCCCAGCGAGTAGGTACGCACTCGGTCTTTCTGCCGGTTCTGCAAGCCTACCAGTTCCAGCACGTCATCGATACGCGAGCGCGGCACGCCGCCCAGCGCTGAACCAACGGCGCGCAAATTGTCGCGCCCCGACAGGTACAGGTACAGCGCGGGTGTCTCCACCAGCGCGCCGACACGCGGCAAAATCTCCGACCGGTAAAAGGTGATATCCTTGCCGAGAATATCAACGCTGCCACCCGTTGGTGCGATCAAACCGAGCACCATACGAATAGTGGTCGTTTTACCGGCCCCATTGGGACCCAGAAACCCAAAAATTTCGCCACGCTTCACATCCAGGCTTAAATTGTCTACGGCCAGCCGCTTCCCATATTGCTTCGAGAGATTGCGGATGCTCAGAACAACTTCGCCAGGACGCGCTGGCGATGCATCTGCTCCCGGCATAGTCATAACTCTTTCTGTCATACTGCTTGTTATTCCTTTCATAAAAGAGGGGAGAATCTTCCGTCCTCCACACTATGAGTAGCAACGTCCGGCGCAAAAGTTCAGCGAATTACAGAAAAACGGGAATGGTATGAAAAGATCGTCCCCCGTCTTGTAGGGACAAGGGGTGGACGTGGGGTAGAGTGGGGGCCTTGTGCTTGTCCTCGTGACGCTCAATTCGCCCGGGTTCCGTGAGGCAAGGTTGGTTCATCCCCACGAGGACAAGCACAAGGCCCCCTCATCCACCCAACCCCGCCCCTTGTCCCTACAGAATCTGGGACGCAAGCATCCTAATAGAAACCATTAAAACGTGGGATGACCATTACGCCAATTCCGCCTTCATCAAATCAGCGAGATCATTAAATGTGTGGTCGGGCTGGATGGGGGAGGAGGCGAGGGCTTCACGCGAAGTAGTGCCGGAAAAGAGGAGGATGGTGTGCGTGCCGGCGTTCTTGCCGGCCAGGATGTCTACGGCGAGGCCATCGCCGACCATGACGGTTTCGCCGGGCTGGCTGCCTGAGAGATGCATGGCTTCGTAGAGCAAGGTGGGTTCGGGTTTGCCCACGACTTCGGGGGAGATGCCGCTGGCGGCTTCGATGGCTGCCGCGAGGGAACCGGTGCCGGGAATGAAGCCCCCCTGTACAGGCAAGAGCGGGTCACGATTGATGGTGATGAAGGCTGCTCCCGCGCGCACAGCGTTCATGGCGCAGGTGAGTTTCGTATAATCGAAGTCGCGATCAAGTCCTACCAGCACGGCATCGGCTTCATCGGAGTCGATGGGGGCTACCGATAGGCCCTGCGCCTTTACGAGGTCCATCAGGGGTTCTTCTCCGACGACGTAGACGGTGCCTTTGGGGAAGCGGCGGGCGATGTTTTGCACTGCCGCCTGTCCTGCGGTGAGCAGGTGGGTGGTATCGGCGGAAATGCCCAGGCGCGTCAACTTTGCCAGCACCTGCGCGCCACTGGCAAAGGAGTTGTTGGTGAGGTAAAGGTACTTCTTCTGGTTCGCATCGAGCCAGGTCACGAACTCCCGCGCCCCCGGCAACAACGCATTCCCCCGGTAGATCACGCCATCCAGATCAATCAAATACGTCGTATATGGTAACATGTTGTTGGCCTTATTCCCGGTTCTCCAACTCTGCGAGCGCTTGTAGGGACGCGATTCATCGCGTCCGTGTCCCTTGCGAGTGGCAACCAGAGCGGACGCGATTCATCGCGTCCCTACAAGCGCCTACTTTTCCCTGCAAGGTTGGAAAGCCTTATTCTCGCTGTAATTGTTCGCGAATGGCGACAATTTCGCGCCGCAGGGTGGGATTGATATTGACCTCGCGGTCGATTTTTTCACAGGCGTGCAGGAC
>DAHVFL010000445.1 GCA_027316975.1 Chloroflexota bacterium
GCCCAAGACGGTCTTTATCTCCCAGTATACGTCCGTGAGTTCTTCCTTCTATGAATATCTGATGGGTCGAAATGGCCGCCTGCACGTTTTCAACCGTTTCCAGAACAAGCGCATCCAGTTCAAATGGCTCAATGTCAAAAGTAAGCTTGCCACCCTGCATCCTGGAAACATCCAGCAAATCGCCAACCAGCTTGGTGAGCCTGTTGAGTTGGGCATCCATGCGAGCGAGATAATGCAGCCCTTGCTCGTCGCCCTGCTTTTGCAGGCGGCGTTGCAAAACTTGCGTAAAGCCCTTCAAACTGGTCACGGGAGTTTTGAGTTCATGGCTCGCCATGCTAATGAACTCGTCTTTGCGCTGTTTTTCCTCGTAGGATTCGGTGACATCGCTAAAAATCGTAATAGCGAGTTCCACTCGACCCGTAGCATTGATGAGCGGACGCGCTTTCACCAGCGACCATTGCCGCTTTTGCGTCACTTTATCATAAAATTGAACGATGGCCTGGGGATCTTTCTCCCCACGCAATGCGCGTTTGCCCGGCAGCTCTTCATATGGTAAAGGATTGCTATGCTCATCGAGTATCTCAAAGCGCTGCTCTGTATGGGCGCGTAGTGAAGGGCCATCGTCCTTCCGCAGCGCGTCCTCAACTGAAAGATACCCGCTCCGTTTCGCTCCTGCCTCGTTTATAAAGATGAGCTTGCCATCACTATCTTGCACGCTAATCCCGTCGGCAATATTGGCAAAAATCACCTCAAGCTGCTGCTTGGACCGCCATAGCTCAGCTTCCAGCCGCTTTTGCTCGCTGATATCACGCGCAATGGCGGAAGCGCCCACAATTTCACCTTCCGCATCTCTCATCGGCGAAACTGTGACGGAAACCATGAGAGCCGAGCCATCCTTTCTCAAACGAGTTGTATCATACGGGCCGACGCTCTCACCCTTTTTAATCTTCTCCATAATCGTTGCGAATTCTTCCTGGCGATCAGGGAGGAAGAGTAGCGTGATCGGCTGGCCCACAATCTCCGCAGAGGTGTATCCATACATCTTTTCCGCGGCGGCGTTCCAACTGGTAACGGTGCCATCAATTGTCTTGCCGATAATGGCATCATTTGACGACACCACGATGGCGGCAAGCAATTGCCGGGCTTCATCCTCCGCTTTGCGCTCAGTAATATCGTGCAAGATCGCGATGGCATTCACAACCTCACCCTGCTCGTCAAATACCGGGCGCGCCTGAAGAATGGCCCAGCGCTCAGTATGATCGGAGAGCACATCACGATATCCGAGTATAGCTTGCGCCTCAGGCTCACCGGCGAACACTCGTCTATGTGGCAAGAGTGCGTGTGGCAAGGGCCGCCTTTGCTCGTCGAAAAACTCAAATCTGCCGAGAACGGCTGGACGTGGCGTTCCCACCGCGCTTGTAGTCGGAGCAAATCCTCTCAACCTTTCCGCGGCCTCATTAGCGTAGACGACACGATCCTCTCTATCCCAAACCACGATCCCGTCGGCAACCCCTTGCAGGATAATCTTCAGTTGATCGCGGGCCTTCTGTACCTCCTGATACAGCCTGGCGTTATCGATGGCGACCCCTGCCCTGCGACCCACTTCTTCAGCTAGCGCCAGGTCACGCCTGTCGTACATTCTACCCGATTCGGTCGAGACGAACGTGACCACCCCGATCGTCTTCCCACGGGCAACCAGCGGAACAAGCATTAGAGAGGTATACCCAATCTGCCGCGCCAGGGCCAGCTCCTCCTCGTTTTTAGCAGCAGCTACCAGCATTTGATCGGTAATTTCAGGATAGAGTTCGGATTGACCGGTGCGCGCAACGTTGGGCGCCCCTGTTGGCGCATCAGGATCAATCGGGTACTGTTCCCGCAGCTCTCTGGCCCACTTCACTTGATCCGGGTCTTTATGATCGACCTCAACCAACTGAAAATGACCATTTTCATCTACCAGATCAACGGCAAACCAATCAGCGAGCTGTGGAACAATCAGACGTGCTATGTTGGCAAGCGTTTCACGGTAGTCTAGCGTGGTGGAGAGCGCTTTGCTTACCTCCGCGAGGAGGTGTTCTTGCTCATCCGTTCGCCTGCGCTCGGTTACGTTGGTAAACATACCCAATACTCCCACGATAGCGCCCGCTCCATTGCGTATAGGGCTGGTGCAGGCCAGCGCAAATAAAGGACTGCCATCCTTGCGACGAATGCGGATATCAAATTGCTCAAATTGGCCTTGTAAATTGTTCTCGAGGTGAAGCTGCCCCCCGGCTTGATCCTCAGGGAAGAAAAATTCAAGTAGGCTGTGTCCAATCAACTGCTCCCCACTGAAGCCCAGCATTTTTGCCATCACTTCGTTGGCATACAGGGTACGCGCCTCGCAATCGACCAGCCACACGCCTTCGTTGGCCGTTTGCACGATACTCCTGTAGCGCTCCTCACTCGCGCGCAGGTCATCTTCAATCTGTTTGCGCTCGCTAAGATCATGCGTGATGGTCACGGCTCCGTCGATTGACTTGCCCGAAGGACTGTACAGTGGCGCCGCGCTATTCTGCTGGACGCGCCTGCCTTCCGCGTCATAAATCGTCAGAGAATCGGGGATGGCATCAATGATAGTATCCAATCGCAATCGCAGTTGTTCAGATGTGCGGCGCGCGCGTTCACTATTGCTGGCGAAGATACTGATCGTTAGCCCAACAGCCAGATACAAGCCGATACCAATAACATCCTCTGATTGCGTGATTGACAGGGAAAAGATGGGCGGTAAAACAAAGAAGAGCAGCAAAACTGCCCCGACAAGGAGCGCTACAATACCAGGGCCTGCTCCCCAGCCGAGCGCCACGAGCAAAATGACCAGAATGAGTGGAACCGATAGAAAACGGAAGGAGGGATAAAAATGGAGAAGTGCGAGTATAGAGATGCTTATAACCAGTTGGAACACGAGCGCTATAAGATAACCCAGCGCGGGATTAGCCCACTTGCCCGACAGGAAACCCGGAGCGAAAGTGTTTTCCTGAAACCAGCGGTAAGGCCGTGTCACAATGCGCAGAGGTAAAGGCTTATTCCTGGATATTTTAGAAGAAGAGATATTTGTCGTAGTCTGTGTCTTCAATTCGGGAACTTTCTGTGACACAGGGATGTGTTTCTGTGTTTCCATTGCTCTATCCCTCATTATTGTGTCATTGCGATGTGATGTGATGTCAGTCCTCTGGACTTCCTCTATGGATAGAGTATACTAGTTTTGCTCAGCTAGCGCAACTTTTCTCAATCCTTGTCACCAGCAAGCAAAACAAGTACAATGCCTCCACATCATAAAACTAACTGGTCAGGAATAAAACATGTCAATCACGCTCGCCGCGCATCTCGCGCGTGTTTACAATTTACTCATCGCCACCTACGGCGAACCGCAAAACGAACCCGACTTTGACCCCGTTGGCGGGCTTATCAGCACCATCCTGTCGCAACATACCTCCGACATCAACTCGGAACGCGCCTACAAACAACTGGTTGCAACCTTCGCGACATGGGAAGATGTGCGTGACGCGCCCACCTGTAAAGTAGCCGGGGCTATCC
>DAHVFL010000446.1 GCA_027316975.1 Chloroflexota bacterium
ACGATGCAGGCCATATAGGACGTAAAGGGTAGGGGCGGGGGTGGGGTGGATGCCGGGACTTTCACTGGTAGGTTTTTTAGGAAAGGGGCCAGCGAGTGGGAGGTGTCATCCTGAGCGCAGCGAAGGATCTCTCGTCGGCAGCACGCAGATCCTTCGCTGCGCTCAGGATGACACCCCTGGCGACCGGCGCATTTCAAGAAACCTACCAGTGAAAGGCGGAACTTGCCCCTACCCTGGTGAATAGGAGGTACATATTATGTCACTACATCCTGGTATCAATACGTGTTTCGCGGTGAAGCGGTGGCCTGAGCCGGAGCAATGGGTGCGTATTGTGAAAGATGAACTAGGGTTGGATTGTTGCCAGTTTAGTCTTGACCTGGTTGATCCGTTGTTGGATGAGGCTGCGACGATGGACTATGCTGATGCGGCCCGCGAACTTGCGGCGGAGCGCGGTCTCTTCATTCACAGCACGTTTACCGGACTGGCGGCTTATTCATGGAGCCAGTTGTTGCATCCACAGCAGGCGATGCGCGCGGCGGCGGTGCGCTGGTATGAACGCGCCATCGATTTTACTGCGCGACTGGGCGCGAGTGGCATGGGTGGGCATATCGGGGCGTTCAGCGCGCAGGATGCCGTGAACCTGGCGCGCAAACACATGCTGCTGGGCGAATTAGAGGAACGTCTGGCTGCCCTTTCCCATTACGCGGCGCGGCGCGGATTGTCTCATTTGCTCTTTGAGAATATGGCGGTTGAGCGTGAATGGGGGCACAGCATCGAGGAGGCGCGACAACTCACGCAGATGGATATGGGCGGCGACGTACCGCTTGTGCTGTGTCTTGATGTGGGGCATCCATGCGCCCTGCACACGGGAACCGCTAGCGATGATTACCTGGCATGGTTCGCGCAGCCCTGGCCGCGCCTACCCGTTGTGCATTTGCAGCAAACCGACCGCTCAGGCGATCATCACTGGCCTTTCACACGCAGCTATAATGCGCAGGGGATGGTGCGAGCAGAGGCTGTTTTACAGGCAATAGAACCCTGGCTGGTTAGCGGTGATGTGTATCTCTTTCTTGAGCCGATTCATCCATTCGAGGCTGAGGATGCTGTGGTGCTGGATGAGTTGAAAGAGAGCGTAGGTTATTGGCGCGAGGCTCTATCTAATTATTGAGTAATGAAGTAAAATAACCTCATACAAAGCGATCTCTTTGAGTGAGGTACTTGCGCATGGATGAAACAGTAATACCTACGTCTCCAAACGGTCTGGATACCACAACAATTGCGATGGCCTCTCCTTCTGCGCCTGCCGCTAGTTTACAACAGACCGTTTGCGACGCGGCAGCCTTCGGTTGGGCGATTACCGAGCTACTTGGGCGATGCTATCTGCTACCGGACGCGGTGCCGCCTGCATTAGACTGGAGCGGCGCGCACCTGGTGCTGCTGCAACAAATCTATACGCCACGCGAGAAGATACGCTCGCTCATGGTATTTATACGCGACCTGGCCGACACCCTGGGTCTGAGTTCGTGTACTATAGACCGTCCAAATGCGAATGACCCTGATAATGGCAAACGTTACGTTGATGTGCTGGAAGAACTGGTCAAGCTGTACAGCCAGCGCCAACCTGATGCTCCAATCAACGCGCCACCCAACACGGCAACAGGCTCGACACATGAACAACTGCGCGGCAAGATCAATGAGCGCCTCTTCTACTGGGACTTACAAATACATGATGCTTTGCAGGATAGACCCACGGGCGTTCCCAAAGCTTACCTGATCGGGCGCACGCTGGCCGCCCTGCGGTGGTATATTGGACTGCAAACTCAACAAATGGATGGCGTATTCGTGGAGAAGGTATGCCAGGAGTATATACCTATCATGGCACCCTTTATTTCTCCTTATGCCACCAGAGCGGTAGCCAACAGCGTCGAACTGTGGTGGAAAGCCATTTCCAGCGGGCAGGTGCAGCCTGGGCCAGACGGCGCGGCTCCCGTAGAACTGCAAAAGCAGGCTGACATCTGGTTCTCTCTGCTGACTAACGAGCGTACCGCCCTCAGCTTTGTGCCCCCCTCTTTAGCGAAGGCCAGCAGTCACTATACCTGGAAAATATTGCAGCTCTACTGGCCGTTTTTCGCGGGAGGCGTCATCATCCTGCTTGTAATCCTGGCGCTGCTCTTAGTGGTATTGATCTCCCGTTACGACGTGGTTGCCAAGGGCATAGTGGCAGCCGCAGGCTTTATCGCGGCGTCGGGCGTTATCCGCATGCTGGGGTCTAATCTGGGTGACTTTTTACAGAAAGCCACAACCGGTGTGGAAGCGACAAAGGATTCGGTGATTAGTGGCATTCGAGGTGCGGCTGAGCAGCAGGCGGTGATCAAGTCAACATATATTGCGCCCGCAGGTACAGGCGCACCAAAAAATGTGTAGATAAGGACAAAACCGCATCGCCTCACAGAGGGGAACTGAGGATGTTCCTGTTCTTAATCTAACTCGACTACTGGCAGGCCGTGTACACCGAGAATGGTGGAGATTTCGCTGCCGTGATGGATATCATGTTCGAGCACATGCCAGATGATCCACTGGAGCGAGACCGGGGGTCTCACTTCTCCAGACAGGCGTGCCGCATCCACCCACATCTGAGCGAATGGCTGGAGCGCAGGCTCTACCAGTTTCGCGTGACGCACACGTTCCGCATCATCCAGAGGCGGGAAGACCTGCTCAAGGTCAGCAGGAGTCAGGCGGGCCAGCGTCTGCTGGATCAGCTGCCAGGTCTTCTCAAGTCCGGCAACCAGTTCTGCCGCCGTGTGGAATGGATCCACGCCCGCCTCACAGACTCCGAGATCCCATAATTCGAGGGAAGTCAGATCGGCGCTCCCCTCGCCCATCCGTGCGTGGAACCACCAGGCGCGATCTGCGACAATATGCGTCGCGTACATGCCAATCGACCAGTGTTGCGGCGTGTTGCGCAAGGCAAGCTGCTCTGCTGTAAGGGGCGCGATGGCCGCGACAAGACGCTGCTGGTAGATCCCCCAACCCGCGTAGAAGGGGAGGAGTGAAAGCTGATGTTCTGTCATGATAGGTATTCCTTACTTGTTGTCTTCGAGAAAAAACAGCACGATCGTATCAACACGTGCGAGGAAACGATGGGAGAGACCAGAGGGAGGAGAGAGCAGGTCATCGCTTGCACCATGATCGTGCGAGGCGCATGCCGCGGCAGGGGAAAAGATGGCATCCATCTGCCCATGGGGTGGCCTCTCGGGGAACATCAGCGATGCGTTCGCCGGAGTTCCCTGCCTGACACCTCTTTGCCGCACGCTTCTCCATATTGGCTTCCCACCATCCTGCTGCTTGCGTTCTCCCTATCCGCCGTCTCGCTTTGGCAAAACCAGAAAGGCCGTCGAGCAGGAATCATGCCTTGCGGCATTCCAGGCGCAGAACGGCTGAGCGCTCATGCCTGATGAGAGACACGCGAGAGATGAAAGCAAGCATGGGAACGTCTGCTTCCCTGTTTGAACAGGAAACAGGATGGAGTTAGCAGCACACTGGCATAGATGTCAAAACCTCC
>DAHVFL010000447.1 GCA_027316975.1 Chloroflexota bacterium
CCGGTATCGCGGAGCTTGAAGTCATTCCTGGACGAACGGCCTGCTTTATCGAGGAGCAGTGTCACTATGGCTATGACCTTGCTGTTCAGATGCATGGCAGTGGTCGGACGAGCAATCGCTTCGTGTGTTCGCTGGGAGCCAGGATGACCGTAGGCTACTTCGAGGCAAAATCAGTAGCGACACCCCTTGCGGGTGTCCCGTCCTGTTTCCTAAAAGACATAGCTGGACTGCACGGGACACCCGCAAGGGGTGTCGCTACTGATTTTGCCTCGCTGACGCTGGGAGTACCGTATCCAGATACGCTGCCGGAGGTGTACCGCAATCTCGGCCTGGCGCGGCTGCTTGGATGTCCTGACTGCGATCCCAGATTGGAGTTTCCGTTGGACGAGAGCGATTACGCCGAAGCTGCCGCGCTCCTACGTTGTCATGCTCCACGCGGTCGCTATGACCGGTCGCGCCCCCGCATTGGTTTGCACGTGGGGGCGCGCCCACCTGCTCGCCGCTGGCCCGCGGCCTACTTTGCCACGCTCGCTGATGATCTGGTCCGTTTATTTGATGCACAGATCATATTGACCGGAAGTACTGATGAGCTATCGACTATCCGGTCTGTGGAGGAGCAAATGTCCACGCGCTCTATCAACCTGGCAGGGAAGACTTCTTTAGGAGGACTTGCCGCCTTGATCGATACAATGGATCTCTTCATCAGCAACGACACAGGCCCGGCCCATATTGCTAACGCAGTGGGAACGCCCGGCATCACCATCTTTGGCCCGGCGGATTATCGACGCTGGGCTCCGCTTGATCAATCTCTTCATCGTGTTGTGCGGCATCCCGTCGCGTGCAGTCCCTGCGGCTATTGGGAGTGTCCGATCGACCATCGCTGCTTGCGAAAAGTGTACCCGGGAAGTGTCCTCGAGGCCGCCAGGGATTTACTGGTGAAAGGCGCGGTTGTATGAAACGTCTCAACATTCTGATATGGCATATTCATGGCAGCTATCTGAATTCCCTTGCTCGTATCGAGCATAACTGGTATCTGCCCGTTAAGCCTGGATGCCCCGAAGGATATATGGGCAGAGGGACGACCTTCGATATGCCGGAGTATATGCGCGAAGTGCCAGCCGAGCTTGTGCGAGATGTGCATCTCGACCTGGTGATCTGCCAGACGCCTAAAAACTATTTCGAGGACCGGTTCGAGATACTGAGTGCGGAGCAGCGCGGCTTACCGGTGATCTACCTGGAACACAATACGCCAAAACCTCACGCCTGCGATACGCGCCACCCGGTTGATGATCCAGAAGTGCTGCTGGTGCATGTCAGCAATTACAACAGGCTCATGTGGGACAATGGGCGGACGCCCACCCTTGTAATAGAGCATAGCGTAGCTAATGACCCGGACATTCGCTATAACGGGTATCGCGATCATGGGATTACCGTTGTTAACGGTATGCAGAAAAGGCCACGTATTGCTGGCTATGATCTCTTCCTGCGGGCGCGAGAGGAACTTCCTCTTGTCGCTGTGGGGATGGAGACGGAGTTGTTTGATGGTCTCGGCGATATCCCATACCGCGATTTGCACCGCTTCATTGCCGACTACCGCTTTCTCTTCAGTCCCATGCGTTATACCAGCCTGCCCCTGGCAGTCATCGAGGCCATGACCATTGGTATGCCGGTGGTAGCCCTTGCCACAACGGAACTTCCGGGTGTCATCTCGCATGGCGAACATGGGTATATCTCCTGCAATATCGACGAGTTGATTGAACACATGCGCTTCCTGCTTGCCAACCGCGAGGAAGCCGTCAGACTGGGTAGTAATGCCAGAGCCGTAGCCCAGGAGCGTTTTGGTCTCGAACGCTTTGTGCGGGACTGGAATAGAGCTTTTGCGCTGATTACCCCGCCGGCATAAACGTATTGTAGTGTGCTCGGTGAGCACTGAGAGGAACAACATTCATGGATCGACCAACACGGATTGCGATTTTAAGTGAGCACGCCAGCCCCATCGTCGCTCTGGGGGGAGCAGACGCGGGCGGCCAGAATGTCTATGTGAGTGAGTTGAGTCGCCATCTTGCTCGTCGTGGTTATGCTATCGATGTGTACACGCGGCACGAAGACCCCGGCACACCAGAAATCGTTGATCTGGAACCGGGGGTACGAGTCGTGCATCTGAAAGCCGGGCCGGTAAAACCACATCCAAAAGATGAACTGTGGCCCTTCATGCCCGCGTTCCGCAACTCGTTGTTGCGCTTTATGGAACGAGATGAAACTCACTATGATCTGATCCATAGCAATTTCTGGATGTCCGGCTGGGTTGCAGCGGAGTTGCGCCGGCGATCTGGTACTCCGGTCGTCCATATCTTTCATGCTATGGGCAAGACCAAGCGCCGCCATCAGCAGAGAGTTGATACCAGCCCTGGCAATCGCATCAAGACGGAACTGGAAGTGATTGCCGGAGTCGATACGATCATTGCCCAGTGTCCTAATGAGCGGACCGAGTTGATCGATGATTATGGCGCTGATCCGGCTAAAATCGCACTTATTCCGTCGGCGGTCAACACCAGCATCTTTCATCCGGTGGCACGCGCTGAGGCGCGGCAAAAGGTTGGATTGGAGGCGAGTAAGAAAGTGATTGTCTATGTTGGCCGGCTGTTGCCGCGCAAAGATATACGCAATATCGTGCGCGCGCTGGCCCTGCTTGTACGGCAGAGCGAGAGTAGAGAGGACGCACCACTGTTGATGGTCGTCGGGGGGGAATCTGAGCAGCCCGATCCAACTGCTACATATGAGATTGACGAGTTGCAGAAGCTGGCAAGCGAGCTTGGAGTGATCGATCATGTGCTTTTTACTGGTAAGCGGCAACCCGAACTCTTGCGCTACTATTACAGCGCCGCCGATGTCGCGGTCACGACTCCCTGGTATGAGCCATTTGGTCTTACTCCCCTGGAGGCGATGGCCTGTGGGCGTCCCGTAATTGGCTCGGCTGTTGGTGGCATCACCTTCACAATCAAAGATGGTGAAACGGGTCTGCTTGTGCCCCCGCGCGATCCTGAAGCGCTGGCCGCACGTTTACAGCGCCTGCTGGGTCAACCTGACTTAAGAAGGCGAATGGGTCTGGCGGCAAGAAAGCGTGTAGAGCGAGAATTTAGCTGGCCCATCGTGGCGCTGCGCACTGGCGCGCTCTATGACAAAACGCTGGCCGAGCACATGGTTGAGACAGTGTCGATTGAGACGCTGCCGGTTGCGTTCATGCCAGGGGTAACGGACAATCTATCACCTGGAGGCTATGACATTGGCGCTCGTTGATATTCTTATCCCCACCTACAGGCGTAAAACGGGGCTGGCAATCACTCTGACGAGTCTGCTGGCCCAGACCTTTACCGATTTCGACGTTATTGTTTCCGATCAGAGCGAAGATGACGATACGTATCTCGACAGTATCGAGATACAAACGCTTGCGCGGGCGCTGCGCTGGCATGACCATGGGGTGACACTGCTACGACATTTGCCGCGACGCGGTATGGCCGAACAGCGCAACTTCTTGCTCGAACAGTCTTCA
>DAHVFL010000448.1 GCA_027316975.1 Chloroflexota bacterium
CCTTATGCCTCCAATTTTTTAAGGCGCGCACGTACATCTACCTGGCAAACTGGGGCCTCACTCCTTCGATGGAGATCGTGCGTGGAAAAGACCAGCGGGCAGGACCCGACGGGAGCATCGAACAGGAGGCGCTGCTGGGCCGACTACGGGCTGAAGGGCTTGCGGAGTCGGATATCGCTTTCTGGTGTTCCCGCACGCTTACGCTGGAAGCGGTTCTGGGTCACGCGACGAGCAAAGGGGTTGATGTTAGAGCACTGCTCTGGGATTCCCTGCCTATTCCAGGGCTGTCATACTACAGGCCGCAAGAAGCCCACGAGCAATTGCTGAAGGTTGGCGTTACCAGCATTCTCGATGATAGCGCTCGGGGTCTGATCCATCATCCGGTTGAGTCGCTACACCAGAAGATCACGATTGTGGACGGTGAGTATGCCTTTGTCGGTGGGGTCGATCCAATGATTGAGTTGGGTGGGAACTACGATCACTGGGATAGCTCGGCCCATCTTTTCGCTTCTCCTCTACGCTGCTTCACAGAGGGTATCAACCCATGCCCCTGGCACGATGTTCACTCGCGCATCCAGGGGCCGGCTGCGGCAGATGTTGAATACAATTTTCGCCAGCGCTGGAATGATGTGGTCCAGCGCCACTCCTGGCAGAGTGATTTGCTTCTCCCCGCGCACCCGCCTGTTGCGCCATTGGAGAGCAAGAGCCTGGTACAGATAGCCCGTACCATTCCTGAGCATACCTATAGCTTTGACCCCCTCATCGTTCGAGGGGTTACGCAGCTCTATGCAAAGGCGCTGGGCAATGCTCAACAGGTTGTCTACCTGGAAAACCAGTACTTCTGGCTGCGCACCTATACGGGTATTACGATCCCTTTTTTGGACGCTGTTAACGCTGAGATGGAACGCAACATCCGCGAGTTAGGCGCGGCGTTACGGCGCGGCGCGACGGTGGTCATTGTCCTGCCTGACCACCCCGATCCTGGCCGTAGCGATACCGATGCTTCACTTAAACGCTTACGCGACGAAGCCTCTGATGCGGTGAGAAAGGGACGGTTGCGGGTTTACTGCCTGGGAACCTCTACCCGCAAAGAGGATGGGGAGCGCTACCGCCCGATCTATGTGCATGCCAAGGTTGCCATTATCGATGATGTGTGGGCCACCGCCGGCTCTGCTAATCTGAACAACAGGGGAATGCGCGATGATGCCGAAATGAATGTCGCCACGCTCGACAGGGAACTTGCGCACAGCTTACGCCTCATGCTGTGGTCCGAGCATATCGGGCTTGTGAAGGATGATGATCTACTGATCTTGCAACGTTACCTGGGCCATCAGCAGCAAAGCCCGCAAGAGGATGGGCGCGCGCGCGAGATATGGGACTTTTTGCAAGAGACGCTTGGCGATCCAATGGTTGGGCTTCGCTTGATGGATGAGAGGGCACAGGAAAATCTGCGGCGCTACAAAGCCAGGCAGCCTCTTGTGGGTCACATTCTTCCTTACTTGACGGCTGAGGAGGCGGCCCAGGAGGGACTGAAATTCCACGCTGAGCGCGGTTGGATCGAAGAAGCATAGACCATGTACATCTCTTCTATGAAAGGTAAGGGATGGTGAAATGAGGAGAGGATCAATGGCAGACGAGATACACAACCAGCAACACGTGTTAGCTGATCCTGGTACGCTGCGACCTTTGCCATTGCAAGGGGCAACCCGGACATCCAGGTGGTTGCGCGCGGCTGCCCTTTTAGTGCATCTCTACACGGCCAGTGGAGCAGTGCTGGCCTTCTTGATCGTCATGGCGGCAGTACGTGGTAATGTCCTTCAGGCTCTGTGGTTTGGCCTGATTGCCTTAGTCATTGATGGCACTGACGGCTGGCTAGCCCGGCGTTTTCATGTGAGCCAAATACTGCCCTGGTTCGATGGTCGTCGCCTTGACGATATCGTCGATTACCTTACCTACGTCTTCGCACCCCTGCTGTTGCTCTGGGCTGGTGGCTACCTGCCAGCCGGATCGAACGGCATCATGCTTGTGGCGGTGTGCCTGCTGGCATCTGGCTATCAATTCTGCCGGGTAGATGCCAAGACCGAGGATCATTTCTTCCTGGGCTTCCCCAGTTATTGGAATGTGATAGCCTTCTACATAATTGTTTTCAAGTTGGCACCTGTGGCCGTTGCTGCAATTCTGCTCGCCTGCTCCATCCTGGTTTTTGTGCCCATTCGCTATCTTTATCCCTCGCGCACGGTTGCCTTCCGTCCACTGACGCTTGTCCTCACAGCGCTCTGGCTGGTAATGTACGCCTTGATCTTGCAAGAGATGCCGGCACCTTCCCCATTGCTGATGGATTTCTCGCTCTTCTACCTGTTGTACTATGCCGCCCTCAGCCTTTACCTGACGTACCAGGCACGCCACCTGACTGCCAGGTAGGGAGCCGGACGCTCGTAAGGGGCGTTCGACAAACTAATGGTCTAATAGCGATAATAGGCTTGCTACATAGCACTTAATATGCTAAACTCATGCGGAAATATAGATTTCTATTGGACTATATAAATTATCTGCTTACTTATGGCTATAGCATAGCCGAAGCAATCAGCGTGACGGGAAGCAATATGGCGGTAAAAATTTTCTTCTGCTATGCTCACGAAGATGAAGCACTCCTAAATAAACTTAAATCGCATCTCAAACCTTTGCAACGAGAAGGTTTCATTGAGGGTTGGCATGATCGAGATATTAGCGCAGGAATGGACTGGGAAAGGGAGATCAGCAACCACCTGAATGAAGCCCAAATCATCCTTCTCCTTATTAGCCCTGATTTTATGGGTTCCGATTACTGCTATAGCATCGAGATGGAGCAGGCCTTAGAGCGACATGCGAGAGGTGAGGCTAAGGTTATCCCTATCATTCTTCGTCATGTGTATTGGAATGGTGGACCTCTTGGTAAATTGCAGGCATTGCCAACCGATGGAAAGCCCGTGACCGACCAGGAAGGGTACAATCAGGATCGAGCATTCTATAGTATCGCCAATGGGATACACAAAGTAGTCGAGCAGTTGTCACTAATTCAAGTTATTACCGCGTTAAAAACAGATATCGCAAGGGGAACCTTTGAATCGGGAACTCCTTTGAAAGAGATTCCTCTTGCAGAGCAGTACAATGTAACTCCTGAGTCTGTACACGAAGCCCTTATGGTATTGGAGGCCGGGGGATTTATTCAGCATCTTTCGGATCAGGGATATGTCTCTTATGGTGTAACGTTACAAGAAGCCGAGGACATCTATCAAACTCGTGAAGTTCTGGAGGGGCTTGCAAGTCGATTGTTCAGTCAACGGGCAACGCCAGATCGGGTGATTGAGTTGGAAAAGGCTATCCCACGAGATGCGCAACGAGATGAGAACAAGCAGACAATAAACACACCCTTACAGAGAAAAGAAGGGAAAAGAGCGGCATACATAGATATTCATCGATACAATGGATTTGCCAAGCAGCACATGGTCGGTGAGAGGAACGAGCAAGCAGCGTTGATTCTCGCTTATGCCGTAGGGAGAAGGCC
>DAHVFL010000449.1 GCA_027316975.1 Chloroflexota bacterium
GCATTGTATCGAAGTTGAAATATTGTGCTGCTATTAAGCAGTCATAAATATCGTGAGGGCAGACCGAGTGCTCGACCGGGAAGAGCGGCGAGACTTTGTAGTGCTGTAAAATGACTTCACCTGCCGGATTGAGGATAAATCCGACATTGAAGAAACGGTCCTTGATTTCGGGATGGCGCGCTTTGGCCTGCGCTATAATGAAGGCATTGTACTGTTTAGCAATCTTTCCCAACTCCCCGGTTTCTTCACCGGGAATGTCTATGGCGCCCTCCCTGGCGAACTGGACGTGATCGAGGTCGAGTACCTCGTCGTTGAAACCCTGCAGTGCGCCCTCTGGGAAGGCGATCAGCCTCACGGGCAGGTCGAGGCTGGAGAGCCAGGACGCGGCCTTGACAAGGTGCGAGAGGTGTTCGAGGTTGCGTTTGATATCGGCGCGTGTGCGAATGCCTCGCACGGTAGGGATGAGTCCGACGGCGGTATAGGGCTTGATCATTGGTTCCTCCTTGATGTTATCAGGGGCCTCAGTACTAATAACAACAGCATAGTACGGTTATTGCTATCTAGAGCGACCCTCATGGACGGCCCATCCTCGTAGGACGCCTGGATGACCTCGGCACCGGGAAGTTGTGGAGCACGCGCGGGACTCCTGACGAGCAAGCGCTCATGCTGGCCGAGGGCGGCGAGTCGGCTCGCTATCCTTCCTCCGAGTTGTCCGGTGGAACCTGTGATTCCGATAGGAGAAGCGGAAGTAGTCACGGGAGAATCCTTTCTTGCAAACCTGGTCCCCTGTGAGAATTGAAGTGGGAAATCAGCATCTCCTTAAAGTTCTACGGGTAAGTCCTGGCGCGATCCCCACTCGTTCCAGGAGCCGTCGTAGTTGGTCAGCGAGAGATAGCCGAGCATGGCGAGGCTGAAAAGGACGGCGGTTGCGGCCACACCGCCGTTACAGTACGCAACGATATGTTCCTCTGGCGATATATGTGCTTGTGAGAAAACCTGTGACAGTTCTTCATTACTGCGAAACGTGCCTGACGAAGCGTCAATCAGTTCTTCGCGTGGGACGTTAAGCGCGCCGGGGATGCGGCCTGCGCGTCCATGCTCGCGCGCAATTGCTCCGGTGTACTGGCCTTTATCACGCGCATCGATGAGCGCGACACCCGGCTTATGCAGCAGAGCCAGCACATCGTCAGCCGTTGCGCGCAGCTGCGGCTGTACTCTGGGAGTGAAGGTAGCAGGCGGGTAACCGGGAATGGCAGCCGTCATGGGCAGGTTTTCGCGCTGCCACTTGTGAAGACCGCCATTGAGAATGACGACGCGGTCATGCCCGTAGTAGTTGAGCACCCACCACAGGCGCGTGGCGAACTGCGAGGCCGGATGCGTGTCGTAGGCCACCACGAGATGTTCATCGCCGATGCCAAGGCGTCCCATCGCTTCTGCTAAACGCTGCGGAGGAGCAACCTGGACTGCGATGGGGTCGGTCAGATCCACAATATCTCGCGTCCAATCGATGTAGACCGCGCCCGGAATGTGCGACTTCTCGTAGACTTCGCGCGCGCCAACGTATTCGGCGTGCTGGACACCATCGCGCTCGCTCGTGCGCACATAGCCACGCATATCAACGATGCGCAGCGCCGGGTCGTCCAGGCGCGCAGCCAACGCAGACGTTTCAATTAAAAAGTTGCTGCGATCCATTGCTTCCATTCCTCTCTAGAGAAATCCAGTAGCGACGCCCCTTGCGGGCGTCCCGTCAATGTAAAACCCAGTAGCGACACCCCTTGCGGGTGTCCCGTGGTGGTATCCCATTCCTATAGCTAGCGGCACGGGACGCCCGCAAGGGGCGTCGCTACTTTTTCGACAGACGGAACTGGCTAAACGGGACGCCCACAAGGGGTGTCGCTACTGGTGTTTTACGAGAATAGGCCTGATGCGTCGGGGTTATCGGTGCTGACGAAGTGTGCAGGCGACCCGAAAAGGTTCATGGGCTTGACTCCCAAAATGGTCATGGACGCATTGGGCGTCTGCGTGGTCACATGACGCTGCACAGTTAAACCCAATGGGCGCGAGAGAATGAGAGCTGCGGTGGTGGCCAGCACGACGTTGTTGAACGAGCCATAGGGGCGGCGCATCCTGGCAACCGTCATGGCGGAGAGACCGGTCAGCAGACCAGTGACGGCCAGGTTAGTTCCGCAGCGTTCATGGATAGCCAGTTCCGGCGAGGTTGTGCGCAGCAGGTTCAGGGCTTCCTGGGCGGTGGGATAGATGACCCCGGTTGGCAAATCGCCGAAGACAAAGAAACCAGCCGCGAACGAGATACCTGCCGGGCGCACATCGGGGTACTTCTTACTGAGCAGGACGATAGTGGCGTGTTCAAGCGCGTGGTTTTGCTTGACCGCGCCTCCCAACGTAAACTGTTGTGCCAACTGTACAATGGGGTTTATGGAACTCATAAGAGTGATCCTTCCTAAGATCGAACGAAAAGAAAACCGTCACTAGTAAACGATATTAAACGTCACAATTTCATCGCCGAAGTTGATAATGTCGCCATCATTTAATGGAACGGCTTGATTCGGCTGTATGCGCATATTATTGACCAGCGTGCCATTCGCGCTTTGCATATCGGCTATATACCAACGATTGGTATCGAACCAGAATCGGGAGTGACGCCGCGACACGGTGCGGCCTGAGATAATCAGGTCGTTGCCATTGGTGCGGCCTATAGTCGTCACATCCTGGTGAAAGAGGTAGGCGCGACCGGCCAGCTGGCCGTTCTGAAAGGTGAGTCGCGCCAGGATTGGCCGCCCATTGGGCGCGCCCACACGATCTGCCGCCGCTTTTCTATCCGATAGCTCATATCCGCACGAAGTGCAGAAGAGGCGGTCGCTCTGATTAGCCGCGCCGCAGCGAAAACAGGAGACTGTAATCAAAGACGGTCTGCTGCCACTGATGCCGGGCGGTTGCGACACCGGCAACGGTTGTGATTGCAACGGCTGAGATACGGGCAACGGTTGTGAGAGCGGCGCATTGTGTATCATACCCGCTGCTGGATTAGACAAAGGCCCCGATGACGGAAACGCTGGTGGAATAGGGGGAACAGGTGACAATGGCATAGATGGTTGCAGGCCAGAACGCCAGCGCGGCAGGGACAGATGCGATGCAACAACGGCTGCTGTGAGAGCCTCAATGAGCGCGTCGGTCGTCTGATAGCGGTCGGCGGCCGATTTGGCCGTCATTTTGAGCACAACCTGCTCAATGGGCAGAGGGACACCCGCATCGCGCAATTTTTCAATCGGCAGAGGCTCGTTCAAATGTTTGACAGTTATAGAGATGGGGCTGTCTGCATTAAAGGGCACCTTCCCGGTCAGCGCGTGAAAAAGCACAATGCCCAGTGAGTAAATGTCACTGCGGCGATCCACCGCCTGACCGGTGCCCTGTTCGGGCGACATATACTGCGGCGTGCCAATGCCCGTGCCTGCGCGGGTCAAATTAGAGGTTCCTTCCAGGATTTTCGCGATACCAAAGT